>JAPUIM010000497.1 GCA_027297025.1 Bacteroidota bacterium
TGGTTCATGCTTGAAATTCCTAGACTAAAATAACTAAGTGCAAGCCACCGTCAGGAAATTATCCATCAATATGAAAGGAAAAAAAGGAGTGATCATTTTGGGAAGCGCCCGGGGAGATGGGAATACCCGTAAAATTGTGAATATGATCCGGGCAAATCATAAAAATTTGCACTTTATCAATTTGTGTGAAAAAAAAATCGGCTATTTCGACTATGAGTTTCGCAATCAGGACGATGATTTCATCCCTTTGATGTCGGAAATACTGGAATATGAGGTGCTTATTTTTGCCACCCCGGTATACTGGTATTCAATGAGTGGGATACTAAAGAATTTCTTTGACCGGATCACTGATCTTTTGGAAATAAGAAAAGACCTGGGACGCAGGTTGAATGGCAAAACCATGATGTCCATTAGTTGTGGCTCCAATGCCGAAATCCTTGATAGCTTTAGTATTCCTTTTTCTGAAACTGCCAAATATCTCAAAATGAATTACTGGGGTCATACCCACACCTGGATAAATGCCGGAAAAATCCCTGTGGAAGTGGAATTACAATTGGAAAAATTCCTGATAAAATTGCGGTAAACAATCAAAGTGTGAGAATCACCACTAAAAAGGTACAGGCTCCACTCATGTGGTTGGCTCTAGGACTTTTGAATTATAATTACCTGATTGGCATCACAAACAATAAACTGAATCCAATGAAAAATATATATTTGGTTCTGATATTGCCTTTAATAACCTTTTTATCCTGTATGGTTTCGCCTGAAAAAAATGCAACCGGTGTAGTTCCGGATAGTCTTTTTCACCATTTCTGGGAAGAATACCTAGCTATTCACCCCTTGGAGGCCACCCAATTGGGAGATCCCCGGTATAACCATATCCTGGACAATAACATAAGTGCTGAGTATTTCAAAAGGAAAAAGGAATTTCTATTAAAATATAAAACCCAGATCGCGGAGATGGACCAAAGTGTTTTATCCAACCAGGACCAAATGAGCGTGGAACTGCTAGCTTATATTATTGATACCGACTTAACAGGTATTGATCTGGGAATAACCGGAGGAGTAACCCATGCAAGCCGTCCCATTAATCAGTTCGACGGTTACCATATAACCTTTGGTACCCTTGGATCCGGAGCGTCGTACCAACCCTTTGAAACAGTACTGGATTATGAAAATTTTGTGGGAAGGATGGATGGATTTGTGGATTGGTCCCAAACTGCCATCGAGAACATGAGGAAATCGATGGATCAGGGAGATGTTATACCCAAAGCCTGTGTGGTAAAAGTATTACCCCAGTTGCAGTCGATGCTGGTAGATAATGTAGAAGAAAGCATATTTTACGGTCCTATTCAAAACCTGCCGGAGCATTTTGAAGCAGCTGATCAGTCCCGGTTGACAGAAGATTACCGACAAGCCATCGAGAATAAGATAATACCTGCTTACCAAAATTTATATCAATTCATAAAGGATGACTACCTCCCATCTACCCGGGAGAGTGCGGGAATTTATGACGTTCCTCGAGGTAAAGAGATCTATGAGTACATGGTGAGTTATTGGACCACCACCGACATGACCGCCGATGAAATTTTTGATCTGGGACAAAAAGAGGTAACACGGATCAAAGGAGAAATGGAACAGGTGAAACAACAGGTGGGCTTTGAAGGGAACCTTCAAGAGTTTTTCCAATTTATCTATGCAGACCCCCGGTTTTTTCCATTCAAACAAGATCAAGAAGTAATCGATGCTTTCAAGGAGATTGAAGGCAGAATGGAATCAAAGCTTACTGACTATTTTAACCTGGTTCCCCAGGCTCCCTTTGAGGTCCGTCAAACTGAGGAGTTTCGAGAGGCCTCAGGAAGTGCGGAATACATGCAAGGATCCGCCGATGGCTCCAGGCCGGGAATTTTTTACGTACCGGTGATTGACCCCACACAGTATAATAATTTTCAAATGGAAGACCTGTTCTTGCATGAGGCCATTCCCGGGCATCATTACCAGATCTCCATTCAACAAGAACTAGTAGACATTCCCCAGTTCAGAAGGTTCCTTTGGAATGGCGCTTATGTAGAGGGATGGGCATTATATGCAGAAAGCCTGGGCAAGGAACTGGGATTGTATGAAGATCCTTATCAATATTTTGGAAAACTTGGAGCGGAAATGCATAGAGCTATACGGCTGGTGGTGGATGTTGGTATGCATGTAAAAGGCTGGACCAGGGAGCAAGCCATTCAGTACAGTTTAGAAAACGAGGCGATTAGTGAAGATGAAGCCATCGCTGAAATAGAACGATACATGGTATGGCCGGGTCAAGCGCTTTCTTATAAAATCGGAGAGCTCAAGATCCTGGAACTCCGTGAAAAGGCTCAGAAAGCGTTGGGGAATCAATTTGATATTGGTTTATTTCACGATGAGATACTGAAAGACGGAGCACTGCCGTTGAAATTGTTGGAGAAAAAGATCAACACCTGGATTGAACAGAAAAAAGGTCAAAGCTCTTGAGGAATTATTCAATTACATTGATTCTGCAACTCTTAAAGATTCGAACCAATATTGTCTAATTTTACCTTAGTTTGATGTCTAACACTAAGATTTTAACCGAAACAATCAAGTTTCTGGCCTCTAACAGCTCGGGGGAAGTATCTGGTTTGTTGCTTAAACCCCAGGATGCACAATGGCTTTTGGTATATGGTCATGGTGCTGGTGCTCCTATGGAACATCCTTTCATGCAAGCCACCTCGGAAATATTGGCCTTACACCAAATTGCCACCTTCCGCTATAATTTTCCCTACATGGAAAACAAAAAGGGCCGGCCCGATCCACCGGGAATTGTGCAAGCCACTGTGCGTTCCGCAGTAAATGCTGCCAGCGAATTAGCTCCCGATCTCAATCTTTTGGCTGGGGGCAAATCGTTTGGGGG
>JAPUIM010000498.1 GCA_027297025.1 Bacteroidota bacterium
TATCAATTCAGTCCCTTTTGGAGTATAAATGGAGGGATAAGGGGAGGAATGGAAAGAAATTCACTAGCCAAATTCGTAGGAGAAAATCCTTATTTAGCACCAAAGATCCAAATTAACAATACCAATCAAAAGTGGGAGATTTTTGGGAATATTCACTGGCAAACCAACCAACCCTGGTGGCTGGAAATCGGAGGTTCCTTCGGACATTACCAGAACTTGAGGGTATTCGCAAATAGTGCCTTGGATTCTACCAAGTTCGAAGTTTTATATGATCAAGGTACTACCTCCAGGTTGAATTTATTCGCTGAATTTGGGTACACATTTCACGAGGTATTTTCCACCAGCATACACGGTGAGTATTTTGTATATAAAACGGACCAAATCTTTGAACCTTGGCAATTACCTGAATATATATTGGCTTGGAGTGGCAAATACCAATTAAGTAATGAACTGGTACTGGAGTCTGATCTTACCCTTATTGGAGGTATCAAGGCTCTTAATTTACAAAGTGGCAATACCACCCAACTAGAGGCCATAGTTGATCTATCTTTTAAAATAGAATACCTATTTAATCCAAGGGCATCAGCTTTCATTCAAATAGAAAATCTACTGTCTCAGGATTATGAAAGATACTGGAACTATCCAGTACGAGGAATTAGAGTATTGGGCGGCTTAACCTTTTCTTTTTAATAGAATTCCCCAATATTGATAAACGCCTTCCATTATATTTTTAATAAATTTTTGTATTTTGCTCGCGAATTAAATCAACCAATTGCGAGGTGCGATTTTGTAACGTGCTAATCGATTAACATTCAATCATTTAAAACTGATAATTATGTCACCGAAAGATGAAGACGAATTGAATCCTGAAGAAAAGAAAAACTCTGATGATACTGGAGGAGAAGATAGCTCTAAAGATGATTTTGGGCTTGGCGATGATATGTCTTTCGAACCGATAGACAGAGATCAACCAGATGCCTCATCTGAGGAGGAAAGCACCACAGAAGATCAGTCCTCCCAGGAAGAACCTGTAACAGAAGAAACAACTGAGGAAGATAAACCAAAACCAGCCTTTGATAAATCTAAATATGAGCAAAAGAGCAAGGCTCCATTAATTATTGGACTTCTGATAGCTGCTCTGATTTTGGGTGGGGGAGGATATTACTTTTTTGTGGCCCGCCCAGCCCAACAGGAAGAAAAGGCTCGTTTAGAAGCCGTAGCTAAAGAAAAAGCCAGGAAAGCAGCGGAGGAAAAAGCTAGATTAGAACAGGAAGCAAGAGACCGCGAAGAAGAAGAAAGACTGCTTAGGGAGGCAGAGGAAGCTATTCCAACAATAGGAACTGTTACCACAATTTCTGATCGCACCGGACGTTCCTATGTAGTTGTAGGTAGTTTCTTTGATGCAGATTTCGCTCAGGATTTTGGCAATGAATTGGCACAAACCGGAGTGAGCAGTAGTGTACTATCACCCGCCGACGGAAGAGGATTCCATAGGGTAGCCATTGAGGGATTCGATACATTCGATGAAGCCATGGGCCGGGCAGCCGATCTGAGAGGGGGAGACTACGGAGAAGATGTGTGGGCTATAAAATTCTAGAATGATCATATTGCAGATCTCTACTACAGATATAGTGAACCCTGTAGTAGGGGGGCAGGAAACCTTATCCATTATGGATTTGCTGCTCAAGGGAGGTTATATGCTAATCCCAATCCTTATTCTTTCTTTGGTGGCGGTTTATATATTTGTGGAGAGGATCCTCACCATTAGAAAAGCATCACAAACCCCTAGTCAATTTATAGATAATATCAAAAAATTGGTGCTGGATGGTGACATAAGCGGAGCAACATTGTTATGTACCCAAACCAAAACCCCCATTTCCAAGATGATTGAGAAAGGGATTGCCAGAATTGGTAATCCCCTGAAAAACATAGAGGTGTCTATTGAAAACGTAGGCAAGATCGAAATCTATAAGCTGGAAAAAAACCTTTCCTTACTGGCAACTATTTCGGGGGCGGCGCCAATGATGGGATTTTTAGGCACGGTAACCGGTATGATCCAGGCTTTTATGGCCATTGCCCAGGAAGAGGGATCAGTAAGTCCTAAACTGCTCTCTGAAGGTATCTATGAAGCCATGATCACTACCGCAGCGGGTCTAATTGTAGGCATTGTAGCCTACTTGAGTTACAATTATTTGGTTACCCGGGTACAAAAGCTAATACATAAAATGGAATACAATTCCATCGATTTTATTGACCTTCTGCAAGAACCCAAAAAATAAAAAAAATGGATCTCAAGTCAAAGTATAAGGTGGAAGCGACATTCAGCATGTTTTCAATGACCGATGTGATATTTCTTTTGCTTATTTTCTTCATGCTGACCTCATCGTTCATTACACCTTCTGGTCTTCCGGTGAATTTACCCACTAGCAAGAGCTCCAACATCGTTTTACAAAAGGTAAGCGTAACTATCACCAAGGACCTACAATATTTCGTGAATGAACAAAAGGTAGGATATTCAAGGTTGGAGCAAATGTTAAAAAGTGAGTTGGCAGGAAAGGAAGGAGTAGTGGTGTTACATATAGATCAATCAGTACCAGTGCAACATTTGGTGAAGGTAGCTGAAATTGCCACTGGTTTAGAAGCGAGAGTATCTATTGCTACTAAACCCGAACTTTAATTAATGGATTCTCAGGAAGAAAAGAAAAATCAACGAATTGGTGCTGCTGTATCAGTGGGTATTCACGGGCTGGTGCTACTTCTATTCCTATTCGTTTTTGCCTGGAAAGCACCTGATCCCCCATTGCCTGAGTACGGAATAGAATTAAATTTTGGTATTGGTTCTCCGGGGTCTGGAATTCAACCAGTTACTACTCCTGTGGAATCGGAAACCATTGAGGAATCACAACTTGAGGAACCTATAGATAATCCTATACCAACTGATATTGAACAACACCCACATGAATCTTCGGAAACTGTAGTGGATGAAACCGAAATGGAGAGTGAGAGTTCCTTGGAGGAAATGGAGGTGAGGGATGTTGAGAGTCCTGATGTCCGGCAGCCAGCCCCTGAAAAAACTGAACCAAATATTGCGGAAAATGAAAAGTCTGGCTCGCAGATCACAGAAACCTCTGAATCAAGTGTTCAAGTAGATGTAACTGATGATGGCCCTGAACTTTCGGTACAACCAAAGCAACAAAACCAAGGAGATGAGATAGAAACGTTGGGCGACTCAGGAGACCCTAAAGGGAAACTAGATGCCCGGGCCCTATATGGAAAACCCGGAGGAGGCGATGGGGCTTCATTGCAACTAGCCGGTTGGATTTGGGATTTTTTACCAAAGCCCGATGATCAATCACAAGAAAACGGGCGAATTGTTTTTGAGATTGTGATCGATGAGCAGGGAGAATTAATAGTGGTGAGGACCATAGAAAAAACAGTCAGTCCCCAGGTGGAAAAAATTTATAAAAGCGAAGTAGAAAAATTGACTTTTAGTACTACCTCTGACAATACTATTCCCGCTCCCCGCTCCACTGGCACCATCACTTTTATTATAAGGTCTCGCTAGGAGCACCTCTATTAGCCTATTCTAAAAAGAAATCCGGTTAGTTTGGATTCCCCTTTAGCAAAAATAGTCGATGAAGGATTGAAATAAATTTGCAGTTATACTTCCCCCTTGTGAGCGGAAATGTGGGATAGCCGAATGGGGTTTGGGGGATGATTTTTTTCATTCTCTTTCCCGCTCCACTGGCACCATCGCTTTTATTATAAGGTCTCGCTAGGAGCATCTCTATTTGCCCATTCTAAAAAGAATCCGGTAATTTGTCCTTGCATTATCCCGAAATGAATTATTCTCAGGCTATAAATATTCTGTATGATCAATTGCCCATGTATCAACGGGTAGGGAAGGTGGCCTACAAAAAGGATCTTACTAATACCTTGAGGATTTGCCAACATTTGGGGAACCCTCAAAATAAATTTAAATCAATACTCATTGGTGGAACCAATGGAAAGGGGAGTTCCGCCCATTCACTGGCAGCCATATTGCAATCAGCTGGCTATAAAACCGGACTTTATACCTCTCCTCATTTAAAGGATTTTTCTGAAAGAATAAAA
>JAPUIM010000499.1 GCA_027297025.1 Bacteroidota bacterium
TGCCACTCCTGAAATTGCAGGGGTATCAATTACTTTGGGATTCACCGAAATTTGAACTGCTTCGAAAACGTTTCTTCCGGCAAGGTCAATAGCCGTTGCTTGTCTGAAATCAAGCTCTATGTTGGCTTTATCGGCAGAAATCAAAGCTCGGATAACTGATGGCACATCTCCACCAGCCAAGTAATGGGTCTCTAATTCAGTTGCTGTCACGTCCAGCCCAGCTTTAGTAGCGGTTATCAGGTGCTGAACAATTAATCCGGGGGGAACTCTGCGTATCCGCATAAAAACCAATTCAAGCAATCCCACCCTTACTCCAGAAAAAATGGCGGTGATCCATAGATTAATGGGCACAAAATATAGAAATACAAAAATGCCTACTATTGCTGCCAGTATGATAAATATGAAAAAATATTCTTGCATATTATATGTCTTTATATTACTCCTTTAGCTGTATTCGGATATTGATCACAATATTGACCACAATATTAACCACAAAATGAAAATATTCATTTTTTTGACACAAAATATTTACTACTTTGGGGTCAAAGCAAAAGTTATGCATTTTTGTCCAATATAATTGATTATGACAGATTCTGTATCAAAATCAATAGCAAAGAAGATGGACTATCAGCTTAAATGGATTTTAGCCAATAAAAATGAGTACGAAGATAAATTCGTAGCGGCAGCCAAGGAGGAACTGATCAAAAGAGAAAGCTCACTTATAAATAAAGTTAAAGGGATATTAAATTACTTATTCAATTGGTAAGGTGAATTAAATGAGACAGCTAAAAATTAGTCAGCTAATTACCAACCGGGAATCCCTATCCCTGGATAAATATCTACAGGAAATAGGGAAGGAAAGCATGATAACCCCGGATGAAGAGGTTGAATTGGCAGTTAGAATCAGAGGTAGGGACCACATAGCTCTTCAAAAGTTGGTAAAAGCAAATTTAAGGTTTGTTGTTTCAGTAGCTAAGCAATATCAAAATCGGGGATTATCACTTGGCGATTTGATCAATGAAGGGAATTTAGGTTTGATGACGGCTGCTCAAAGATTCGACGAAAAACGGGGCTTTAAATTTATATCCTATGCTGTTTGGTGGATAAGACAATCCATTATGGATGCGGTAGCAAAGCAGTCAAGGATAGTTCGATTACCTTTGAATAGAGTTAGTTCCATTACCAGGATGAATAGGACCTATTCAGAATTAGAACAAAAATATACCAGGGAACCCTCTGAGGATGAGGTGGCTGAAGTTTTAGATGTTCCTACAGAAGAAGTAGTCAACACCATTGAAATTTCCAGTCGCCATATATCACTGGATGCCCCGGTTTTTCATGACCAAAAAGATAGTTTACTGGATATTTTGGAAAGTGATTTAAAAGATACACCTGACTCAGAATTAATAAAAGACTCATTAAGGAAAGAAATAGAAAGGGCGTTGTCCTCTTTAAAAAAGAGGGAAGCAATGATAATCAGTTTATCTTTTGGCCTAAACGGACATCCCTATATGACCTTGGAAGAAATTGGGGCAAAATTTGATCTTACACGGGAAAGAGTAAGACAGATAAAAATAAGAACTTTAGGACTACTTCGCTCAAATATAAAGAGTAGACAATTGAAGGCATATTTGGGATACTAATAATTTGTTCCCTATAAAATTTCAGCTTATAAGGTTGAAAGCGATGGGTAAATTTTCCACATTATCAAATTCGTCCTTGCCCACCCAAATTCTTGAAAAGTAGAGATCCTTTATCTAAAATTTTGTCTGATCTCCCTATTTTCCAATGGCAAGATATACATTACATTCCCTCAATTCTTTCTTAACACTTTTCTGATCATTCCGCCGCATGACCAATCGAACTACCAGTTTAATTATGGTTTTTCGAAGAAGGATCAATAGCAAAATGATCGGCAAGGACACCATGATCTTCACTTGGAGATCATATTAAGGCCTAAAAACTATCCATCCAATCTCCTCATCGGTAATGATTTGATCAGGAAAAAATATAAGAATACTGGCTTTTGCTTTTGAGATCTTTAGCATAAATGTTGTGGCTACCATAAAATAACATTCTAAAAAAACAACCTTCATTGGAAAATGGAACATTGCTGAGTACATTGCCGACCATTGTGTTCACAGCTTGCTAGATCAATTCAACTTAGTCCTATTTCATTTTAAAAGGCCAATGGTTGTTGATACCTGTGTTCTGAACCCTAACATCCCAATTAACCTATGAAGAGACTCCGTATCGGTATTATTGACATGGTGGGCAAAGGCCCTACTAACACCCTTTGGGCTCGTATTATGCATGCCAACCTGGCGGCTATTATGCCCACTGTAGTTGCCAATTGGTGTGAAAAACAGGGTCATGAGGTCCATTTATTTTGTTATACAGGCAGCGAAGAAATGTCCAAGGCACTTCCCTGGGCACCTGATGTGTTATTCATAAGTGCCTTCACTCAGGCCGCCCAGCTGGCCTATGCAACCAGTAACTTATTCAGGCAAAGCGGTGCTATTACCATTTTAGGAGGCCCACATGCCCGATGTTATCCCCAGGATTCTCAAAAGTATTTCGACTATGTTTTGGGTTTCACCGATGAGAAATTGATTAGTGATGTGTTGGAGGATTGCCAGGAACATAGGCCTTTAGGTAAGATGATGGCATCCCAAAGTCAACCTCAAAACCTTCCAGGTGTCAAAGAACGGTGGAAATTCATTGAACCCACGCTTAAGAAAGCTCCATTCTTGAAAATGGTGCCCATGATAGGGAGCATGGGCTGTCCTTACACCTGTAGTTTTTGCATCGATTCCGTGGTGCCTTATCAGCCTTTGGATGTTGATACCATCAAGGAGGATTTGGAATTTCTTTTGACCAAATTCAAGAAACCCTTCATAGGATGGCATGATCCAAATTTTGGAGTACGGTTTGATGAGTTTATGGAGGTTATGGAAGAGGCCACGGTTAATGGTAATTTCACATTTGCTGCCGAAAGTAGCTTATCCCTGCTATCAGAGCCTCACCTGAAAAGATTAAAAAAGATCGGAACAGTAGCCATATTGCCGGGCATTGAATCATGGTATGACATGGGCAATAAATCCAAAACAGGGAAAGACCAGGGATTGGATAAGTTGAATAAGATATCGGAACATGTGAATATGATTTTGAAATACATTCCCTACATCCAGACTAATTTTGTTATGGGTCTGGACTGCGACGAGGGACCCGAACCATTTGAATTAACCAAGCAATTCATAGATATGAGCCCGGGGGCCTTTCCTGGGTATTCTTTGCTCACTGCTTTCGGACAGGCAGCTCCTCTCAATTTAGAATACCAGAAAGAAGACAGGGTGCTGGCCTTTCCTTTTTATTTCCTGAATAATCATTTGGCTATGAACCTTAAACCAAAGAACTACGGCTGGCTGGAGTTCTATGATCATATTATAGATGTCACTAAATATTCTTTCTCCAATAGATCGATTGCCCGACGATTTTTATCATCACCTCATCTTACAACTAAATGGATGAATGTATTGAGGGCAATTTCATCTGAAGGATATGGACGGATCCGGTTTTTCACTGAAATTCGACGAAGGCTGGAAAAGGATACATCCTTCCGTGATTTTTTTGAAGGAGAAACTAATAAGATTCCCCAGTTTTACACCGATATTGTACGGAAAACCCTGGGAAATATGTGGGATTACCTTCCTGAGGGAGCATTGTTACATGATCCAAATGCCTATCTAAAAGCGGAAAAACTAAACGGTTCAACTGCTGTAGTCGCTGAATCGGCCTAAAAGGTGAAAAAAGGCTGTTTGGTTACCGGGACGTGACAATGGACAACGATGCTAGCTCTTTATAATTCGGGAATCCCCATCCCAGTAAACGGTCTTCTGTCTGAAGTATGACTCATTGGCCATGTGACAGGCAATGGCAGCATGGTTGCCAAATACTCCATCCTCGACTACCGGATTCCTCTCCTTGACCGCTTCGAAGAAATTCTGCAAATGGGGTTTTAGATCATCCCAGTCACTGCCGGTGTAGAGGTCATCACTAGTCAGGGGCTTCCAGCCGGGAGTAATGCCTTGCTCCGCATACCACTGCTCGGTATATTCCTTGCGCATCTTCTCAGGTAATCCACTGGAATAGTAGCTTGGTGCCGTATCCTTCCCACTTTGCGCCGAAAAACGAAGGGTATTGCCATCAGCCTCGAGAATGCCCTTGGGACCCATATATCGAGACGACTCAGGAGTTTTTGTTCCCAGGCCCAGCCGTACATAAACAGGCACACCATGGTAATCAAATAGCACCGTATGCAGATCCGGCATATTTCGACCGTCTTTCCAGCGTACAATGCCACCTAGTGAGGATGCTGACCGAGGTATATTATTCCAACCCAAAGTGTACATCATCCCGCTGATCAGGTGAACCATTAAGTCTCCACCTGCGCCGGTTCCGTATTCCTTCCAGCATCGCCAACGGGCGAAGTGGTTGGCGTTAAAGGGAATTTTCGGCGCATCATTCAGCCAAGTATCCCAATCAAGTGTCTTTGGTGAAAGGTCAGGGGGTGGTGGATACTGCCAGGCACCGGTGGGCGTGTTCCTTCCTAAAGTCAATTCTACATTCTCCACTTCACCAATGGCTCCGCTTAGATAGAGTTCCCGGGCCTTGCGGCAAAGCGCGGAGCTAACCCGTTGTGAGCCGATCTGGAGTATGCGATTGTTATTTCGCGCTGCCTTTATCATTTCAAATCCATCCGGGGCAGTGTGCGACATGGGTTTTTCACAATAAATGTCCTTTCCGGCATTACAAGTATCCACTACTATTTTCTTGTGCCAGTGATCGGGAACCGCAGCAATGATGCAATCAATATCTTTGCGTTTCAGCAGTTGCTTATAATTTCTGGTAGTAAAAAGCGAGGGATTTTTAGTGATTTCCCTAGCCAAGGTGTGCCGGCTATCATAAAGGTCAGCAGCAGCTACACACTCGACGCCTGGGAATTTAATGGCCTCCGATAAAAGGCCAGAGCCCTGCATGCCTACACCAATGATACCTAATCGCAAGTTATAACTCGGTGCTGGCTTGGTACTCCTCCCCAATACCTTTGCCCGCAAAGGGATGGCATTAGAGGCTAATAACCCTCCAACAGCGGCCGAACCGGTCAGAAGGAATTTACGACGGGAAAAATCATGTTTCATGGTGTATTCTTTTTTAGATAATATCATTATTTTACCCTGTACTTGTGCGATGAGTCATTATCTAAATTTAACTATTAAATTGGTATACTGGTGCCAGATTTTTATGAAATTAATTATTTTCAATTTTCTTGCTAACGAACGTTAGGTGGTATATCTTTGTTTTACT
>JAPUIM010000005.1 GCA_027297025.1 Bacteroidota bacterium
CCTGATCGGGAAAGGAAAACAATTTTGAAGCTGGCGGGGAGGAGGCCAATTGGTTTCGAAATCTTAATACTATTAAACCGCTTGAATCAGTTTGTAGGTCGGCCGTTGTTGCCGATACCCCTAGGAAATCAATAATGGTAAAATCAGAATCCACTATAGGTGTAGCCAACGCCGGATCCCAGGTGAAATTGACCTTGTCGATGTCGTTTATTTCTTCAAGGCAACCGAAAGTGAATACCAGTATCCAAAGAAAACACGTTTTCCTTATAAATCGGTAAAAGTTGTAAACACCAGATGTAAGCATACTATTAAAAGTGCAAGTATTTGATCATTAAACAATACTGAGTACATTAACTATTGTTTAATCGGAATATTGCCAATTTAGTAACCATTTTTCACAATATAAATTCTTGTAAAAGTTTTATTATCGAAAGATGGTGATTTTTTAGTTTCTTTGAAATAGTTTTGACCCTCCGATAATGTGTTACCTAAGTAAAATTCTACTCATTATAACCATTTGCCTAACCACTTCCTATTCACAGGGTTGGGCACAAGAAACTCAACTGAAAAAATTAATCCAAACCATTAACAAGAAGCTGAAATCAGCCTCTCCTTATAAAGGATATATTGAGATCTCGGATGAGGGAGAATTAATTCATCACCAGAAAGTTAATCCTGGTCTGCGCAAAATTAAATTGAACGATATCGATACTATAAAGTATTTCTATGACCGCTTCGATCCCAATAAAGCTCCCTTTTCGGTGGAATTGACTTGTAAAGAAGGAGAGTGTGCCCAGGTGGATTGGGCTGATGGAATGAAAATGAATTATTTCTCCCTGATATTTAGTTTCAATAACAAGGACGACGCAGAAAAAATGATAGCTACCCTCCAGGACCTAATTGATTTGGCCCTAAAGCCACGCCTCTAAACTTGAGATTTAGAAAGTCATATCTTCAGTGGGGGCGTCGCAAATAATTTTCATCACCGACATAATCCCATTACCCCTGCCAATTTTTGTAGAGTACATTTCGCTGGAGCCAATAATGCTTCCATCTTCCTGAGCTAAATGGAAAAAATAAAGTTTCCGCTCCCCATTATTTTTTTCTATAAAATTGAAATCGCCCTTCAATTTTAGGGAGTTGATTGCATCGAAACAGTATTTCTTATTTTCATGCGCCTTGCCGGTAAGAATAATTTCTCCGTTTCTGGCACATAATCTAAAGTAATACTCCCCCGCTCTATCTTTCAACACCTGGTATTTTGGGTTTTTGATGAGAGAATCCTTCTCGTAAAGTAGTAGAGTTTTCATCATATTTAATGTGTTTAATTTAGTATTCTGCCTTTATTTTCCTCCTGGTTAAATGGGTTGTTTAACCTTAAATTGTATACTACTAAATTACGGAGTTTGGTGCTATGAGAATATCCCCCATAAAGCGGGATATTTTGATTATAGTTGCGGCAATTATAGGCTTGACACTATATAATTTAATTGAATGGTGGATTTGAGCTGGTTTGTAGATTCCGCTTTGATTTTTATGGTATAGCTTCCGGACAGATAAGGCCGGAATTCGCCCACCACTTTGTTGCCTGGTTTGACAATCCACTCAGTCTCAGTTCCTTGGTTGATAAAACTGAATCCCAAAATTTTGGTTCCCGGCTCAGCTAACACAGCCAGCTTATAAAGCTGTCTCTTCTTTAAATATACAGTGGTTTGGATCCAATTCTTTCCTGCTGGATAATTCAAATTTTTTGTTTTTACAATTCGTTCACCTTGTTTGACAATAGTTGAGGTATATAGAGCACTGAGTTCATCCAAAGGCAGAATTTCAAGAGCACTTTCAGCCTCAGAAACTAATGGTTGCAAATTTTCTTCTATTATTGGGTCTTTTTCTGCAGTGATCAAGCTGCCATTTTTAGTTTTTTCCCCATGATCAAATTGCCCACTAAAAATATCTCCGTTGGCATACAATAAAATACCCATCCCCTGCATTTCATCCTGGAAATACTGTCCTTCATATCTTCTTCCATCCGGCCATTCATACACGCCTTTACCTTGTTTTTTCCCTTCTACATACTCTCCTTGGTATCTTTCTCCGTTTGCGTGGACATAAATACCCATGCCATGTCTTAGATTATTTTTGAAAGCCCCTTCGTAGCGGTATCCATCAGGCCAGGAATAGATTCCGATACCCTCCATTTTCCCGTCTTTATACTCACCATCGTAACTACGCCCATCAGCCCATTCAAAAATCCCTCTACCATCAATTTTGTTGTTTTTATAATTGCCCTTAAATTTATTTCCACTTGGCCAGGTAAAAGTACCTTTACCTTCAATATTGCCATTTTCGAATCGGCCGTCATATTTTTTTCCATTTTTCCAGGAATAAACTCCTTTGCCATGTCGTTTGCCATTTTTAAAATCTCCTTCGTAGATATCGCCGCTTTCAAACAAGTACAAACCTTTCCCGTTTTCGCAATTGCCCGACAGACACTCCTGCCCCCAGCTGTTTAAAGGAAACAAGAATGTACAAATCACAAGTACACAGAAAATAATATTTGGAGTGTATTGCTTCAACATATCTTGAGGATTTAAATTAAGCACCATAAAGTTTGCATTCAATAGGCCCTTTGTTACCTTTGGCGATCATGAATTTAAGAGATAATCGATATTATTACTACTTCTATTTTCAAATCCGCCATTCGGAAAGGTAGTAACTTATATATACAAAATATGTTGAAGCCTGGTCCGAATAAAGACCGGGCTTTTTTATTTATGAGTCAACCCAAGCGCAGATGATTAAAGAAGCAAAAAGATTAAACCAGGTTCAAGAGTATTATTTTTCCCAAAAACTTCAAGAAATACGGAAACTTCAATCAGAAGGAAAAAAAATTCTGAACCTTGGAATCGGTAATCCCGACTTGAGTCCCTCTTCCGACACCATAGAATCATTAGCGCAGTCGGCTCGACAACCGGGTAATCATGGATATCAAAGTTATCGGTCTGCTCCTGAACTGAGACAGGCTATAGCTTTATGGTATGAAAGAATTTACGGGGTCTTACTAAATCCGGAAGACGAGATATTACCACTTATCGGATCAAAGGAAGGGATCATGCACATTTCAATGGCTTTTTTAAATATGGGAGATGAAGTGCTGATCCCGGATCCTGGCTACCCTACTTATACTTCTGTTTCACTAATTGTGGGGGCTAAGATTAGAAAATACGACCTGTTGGAAACGGATCATTGGAGTGTGGATATAGATAAACTAAAGGACCAAGATCTTTCAAAGGTGAAGATCATGTGGATAAATTATCCCCATATGCCTACAGGGGCCAAGGGCAGCTTGGGATTGTTTGAAAAGTTGGTAGCGCTAGCCATTGAAAATGATTTTTTACTATGCAATGACAATCCTTACAGTTTGATATTGAATGATGATCCCAGGAGCATACTGGCGGTCCCAGGTGCAAAACAGGTTTGCCTTGAACTTAATTCGCTCAGTAAATCGCACAATATGGCCGGATGGAGATTAGGGTGGGTTTGCGGCGGTCAGGAGTATCTAAATTCCATTCTCAAAGTAAAAAGCAATGTAGACTCAGGCATGTTTTTACCCATACAACATGCCGCTATTAAAGCATTGAGCAGTAAACTAGAATGGCACCACCAACAAAACCAGGTATATCATGAAAGAAGAAAATGGGTTTGGCAACTATTGGATCTGTTGGATTGTCACTACGAAAAAGATCAGGTAGGATTATTTGTATGGGCTAAAATTCCCGATCACATAACCAAAGTAGAGAAACTAGTGGATGACATTCTGTACAAAGCTGAGGTCTTTATCACCCCCGGGTTTATTTTCGGGGATAATGGTGCCCGTTTTGTAAGGGTTTCATTATGTAACGAGGTTTCGGTAGTTCAAGAAGCCATACAAAGAATCAAAAAATTCTCACAGCTTAACTTTCCAGTACAATGAACATCACCATAATTGGCCTAGGTTTAATTGGCGGCTCTTTGGCCATTGATTTGCGTGCCAGAAAATTCGGCAGTGAATTTTGGGGAATCGATTCCGATGAGCAACATGCCAGTAAAGCCCAGGAGTTAGGATTGATTGACAAGATAGTGGACTTGGAACACCTGAATAAGGCCGATCTGGTGGTACTGGCCATTCCGGTGGACCAAGCTAGAAACCTGTTGCCGAAAATATTGCAGAATATTAATTCCCAGGCAGTGGTGGTAGATATGGGTTCCACCAAACAAGGGATATGTCAAATAGCCGATCAACTACCCAATCGAGACCAAT
>JAPUIM010000050.1 GCA_027297025.1 Bacteroidota bacterium
TGGAGCAGAAATTAAAACCTCATTCTTCAAGTATTTCTAGTAAAGGGGATATAAAAACTTATAGTCATTATTATGCTGCTGCATCCATAGCCTTTTTGCTCACATTTTCCTGGATCGCCAACCAACAGGGTTGGAAAAAAACATGGAATGGAGAATTTTATAATACCTCAGTCAATAATAACGACAGGCAAGAAACTTCACTACTGAAAATGAAACCCGCGGCGAAAATTATAGAAGTTAGTGAGCCAGGCTTATTCTATCACAGAATATCAAAATCATCCGCATTGATTAGGCCCAAAAATCTAACCAATTATTCAATTGTGTCATCCAATACACCAAACTTGTCCAAAAGCATTGAGATGGTTCCCAGGTTAACGATTGGAAACCGTAATCCTATGATAAAACTTGGAATCCCTGTCTACCTCAACTGGTCCAATCATCAATTGGGGCCTGGATTTGGTCTGAGAACAGGATTGATAATTCCAAGAACTGATGACAAGTCAATAACATTTGCTTTGACTGCTCAAACCAACTTTTTAGTGAGCCGGTCAGAAGGAAAAAGTTTAAAAGTTGCTCCTCAAACTTTTTTAAACCTTGAATTTATCCACACTAAATATTCAACAACTAAAAAACAACGTTCCTGGCATGTGGGTAGTGGTTTGCTAGTGTGGGACCCGGAAAATATTTACCAAAAACCAACTTTTAAATTTTTTGCCGGAATCGGAATAAACAAGTTTAAAATAAGTCCTGAACTCATAATTTCTGATAAATTCAAAAATATCATACCCGGTTTAACCATCAGTTACGGGTAGGATTTTCATCATACACCTGTTAAGTTTATATGTATCCCCCTAGGGCGTGGCATTTTAGTATGCTGCGCCCTTTTTTTGATTTGGAATTGGCCAAACAACATTTGGATTTAAAGAGCCATTGCCAATGCGGTTAAGCACTAGATATGAATAATATGATTTTCTATTGGCTCCTAGCAGTAGAGTGGGCCGGCAACTATGATAATTACAATGAGGTCACCGCAGGAGTGATTGGGGCCTCATTGCTTGGATTGGGTCAGGGCATCAAGTTTTACCGGTGGAAAAAATACCGAATCACCAAAAACGTCCGAATTCGTATCGAAATAAAATCATCTTGACTGAACCGATCGCATTCGCTTTTTCATAAGCTCCAGATAGGTTGGATAATCCAGCTTTGCAGGTGATTCAATAACAAATAATTGACTGGTCCTCTCCGCCGTAATTTCCAATTGGACTGTTCCTTTTACCACCATGAAGTCATCTTGAACAAGGTCACCATCTGAAACACTAATTTCCCCGTCGATGAGATAGGCTGAATACACGCTCTCCTTGTTTAAACTCAACTTATGTTTGCCACTTTCCAGGATGTACTCCTTGATCCCTAATCCTATGGAATCCATAGTAATGGGAGCCCCCACACCTTTGTAGGTTTTCACTGAAAAGCCTTCATGCTGCTCTGTAGGAAACGATTCCGCTGTGTAATCATCGTATGATGCCTCCTGGTTTAGTGTCTCCACGATGTTTGGATCCATCCAAATCTGAAATATGTGCGATCCTTTATAAAACTTTTCAGAATGGCTTATACCTTTGCCCGAGCGGATTATTTGAGCATCCCCTGCTTGTAGCTTTTTCCACACCTGGTGTTTTGTGTCATAGTGCTCTATTTCACCCTTTAGAACAAACGACATGATCTCAAATCCCTGATGGGGATGTATTCCCAAGGTGCTGGTTTTTTCAGCCCAAGCATGCGCCCAATAAAAAAGGTTTGAATAGGGTTTTAACTCTCCTCCATCCTGAGGAAAACCCAAGGGTTTATTTTCTTTTATTTCACCCCCGTTGAAAGCTCCCTGTCCTTGTTTTGACTTTGGAACAATTGTTATTGACATGATATCTATTAATCGTTTTTAGTATATACGTACAACTACATTAAATGTTTAAACATGTAATATTTTGTTGGAACAAACGTTTCAAAATTTTGTTTAAAATTTATTGACTATTTTTGGCAAGCTTTTAAATATCAACTTTACACAGGTATGATCCGATACAATCCTAAAGACTGGGTAGCAATTGTTGTTCATGGTTATAGCAGTTCTGTCATTAAAGTCCTTTTCCCAATGTTGGCATTTATGGGAATATTTACTTTGGTGTTGGCCTTTACTTTGGACTATTACGATATAAATTATAAAAGCACAACTGCCATCCACTCTTTAATGGGAATTGTACTGGGATTGTTCTTAGTTTTTCGGACTAATTCAGCTTACGACCGCTGGTGGGAAGGACGAAAACAATGGGGAGCTTTAGTGAATAATACCAGGACTTTAGCAATGAAGATAAACGCTTTTGTAGATCGCTCCAACCTTGAAGCCAGGGATTATTTTGTCAAGATGATCCCCAACTTTGTATATGCTACTAAAGAACATCTGCGGGATAACTTTATCGAAGCAGAGATAGATGAACCCAAACCGGGATTAATTAAACAGCTTAAGGATGTTAATCACAAACCCAACAAAATATCGGGTATGATGTACGAAAAAGTACAGGAATTGTATAAGCAAGGAAAAATAAGTGGTGATCATCTTTTTTTATTGGACAAAGAGTTAAAATCTTTCCTGGATATCTTGGGGGCCTGTGAGCGCATTAAAAATACCCCAATACCCTACTCCTATAGTATGTTCATCAAAAAATTTATTTTCACCTTTACTATTACCCTGCCTTTCGGAATCGTCACTGACTTTCATTATTGGACCGTGCCTATAGTGTTATTGATTTTTTATATACTTGTTTCCATCGAGTTGATATCGGAGGAAATTGAGGATCCTTTTGGCCGTGACCTCAATGATCTCCCCACCGATGATTTAGCATTTAAGATCAAATCCAACATCAATGAAATCCTAAAATGACTCATGTTGGATAAAGTTCGATGTTCGAAAACAATTGCATAAAGTATAATCCTCTTAATGTATTACTAATCTTTGGAATTTGGGTTGGCTTGGAGGGTGATATTTTTGCCCAGCCCTTCGATCTGGGATTAAATCCTCCATCCATGAGTTGGAACCAGATCAATACCGATAAGGTCCAGGTTATTTTTCCTACTCCGCTGGAGGTGCAGGCTCAGAGAGTAGCCAATTTGATACACTACCTGTATGATAATTCGATTGCATCCATTGGGGACCAATCGGATAAGGTGACCATCATACTTCAAAATCAAACCACTACTTCCAATGGATTTGTAAGCACCTTTCCCTTTCGTTCTGAGTTTTTTACTACTCCCCCCCAGTTTGCATTTTCCGGAACTGCCAACTGGATGGATATGCTCACCATCCATGAATACCGGCATGTACAGCAGTTCCAAAATTCTAAAAGGGGAATTACCAAATTGGTGGCTAAAGTTTTTGGAAATGATGCATGGGGAACTTTTTCCCGGTTGGCCATGCCACGTTGGTATTTTGAAGGAGATGCTATCAATGCTGAAACTGCTTTGACTCCCTCAGGTCGGGGGCGAATGCCAGATTTTACCCGTGAATACAGGGCTCTGGTACTAAACCAAAGTAACTTTAACTATGAAAAGGCAACAGGTGGTTCCTTCAAAGATTTCGTACCGGATCATTGGCATCTTGGTTATTTCATGACTGGACACACCCGAATAAAATATGGACAGGAAATATGGAAATCCAGTCTGGATGATGCCACCCGGTATCGAGGGTTATTCTATCCTTTGAACAATAGTCTTAAAAAACAGACAGGCAAGGGCACCAAGGAACTCTATGGTGAAATGATGAGAGACCTTAAAGAGAACTGGGAACAAGAGGAGACTACACTCCAATTTACTTCTTCCGAATTGGTCAATACCAAAATCAAGAAGAAATTTACCAACTACAGAAGTCCACATCATCTACAATCTGGTCAGGTATTGGTGGAGAAATCAGGATTAGATTTGATCAGGACTTTTTATTTGATCGATAAAAACGGTAACGAAAAGCGCCTTGCTCCCCGAGGGTTCAACGGAGGTCCCAATCCCACTTTGTCGGTAACAGAGAATCTGATTATCTGGTCAGAACAGGAATTTGATGAGCGTTGGGGTAATCAGGATTATGCTATTATTAAGTCTTATGATATAAACACTGGCCTTAAAAAAAAGCTTACCAGCAAAACCAAATACTTTTCACCCGATATCTCACGTGACTCCAAGAGCATTGTAGCGGTGGAGGTGACCGAAAACCAGGAGTATTCACTTCACATCATTGATGCGAATACAGGACGGCTAAAAACTAAGCTACCCAATCCACAAAACTACTTCTTTCGTTTTCCAAGATGGACCGATGACGATCAAAAACTGGTAGTAGTTGCCCAGAAAGAACAAGCCAATGCCCTGATTTCTATTGACCTAAATACCAACGACTTAGAGCTTTTGGTGGATTTCAATCAATATCTCATCACCAGCCCCTACTCGTCAGGTGAATGGACTTTCTTTTCTGCCTCCTTTTCAGGAATTGACAATATTTATGCCGTTAAATTTGGGGAAACCGACATTTATCAAGTCACATCCACTCTATTGGGCGCCTACCAACCATCAGTATCCAGGGACGGTAAAAAGCTATTTTATTCTGAATACTCGGTCAATGGCTTTGATATAAAAGAAATTGAACTCAATCCTTCCCAGTGGACAAAGATCGACCCCTCCCAGTTTTTTGAATACGCTTACGGAAAATCGTGGGTGGAATTTGAACAGGGCAATATCTTAGACAAGATCCCTGACCAAAAATTTGAAATAAATAAATTTCGTCAAAGCAGTGGCCTTATATTTTTTCACAGTTTAGACCCATCTATTTTTCATCCCAGCTATGGATTTGATCTCATTACCGGAAATAAGTTTTCCACTATGGAAGGAAGTATAGGATATCGATATAATACAAATGAAAAGTTTCACCAAATCAGAGGCAATTTGACTTACGGTGGTTTATACCCTGTTTTTGAATTAGAGGGCGTCAGTATCAATGATCGGGACAGGTTACAGCCAGATGTCAGAATTATTAACGATACAACGGTGAGTCTATTTGTTCCCGCCAGACAATGGGATGAAAGTGATGTCTCCTTGGGGGTAACCTTCCCTTTTAACTTAAGCCATGACAATTACTTTTCCAGTCTTCAGTTCGAATCAAAATACCATTTATTATATGCCAATTACGAAACATTTGAAGACAGTCAAGCCGATGGATTCTTCAATGCAATAGATCTTAGAATGAGATTCAACCACGTCCGCCGAATAGCAAGGCAACACATCAATTCCCGTTTCGCACAATTCCTGGATGTAATGTACAAAACCACCATAGGGAATGATGAAAACGAAGGGAGCATGTTTCAGGTAACCACCACTTTGTTGTTTCCCGGAGCTTTTCGTTCGCATAGTTCCTGGATATCCCATTCCTATCGAAAAGAAGGATTTACCGATAGTTACAAGTTTGTGGATAATTTCTCCTATGCCAGGGGATACCCCTCCGTACCACATGATAAGATCAATCGTTTTTCAGTTAATTACAGTATACCCATTTGGTATCCAGACTTGGCTGCAGGCCCAGTTGCTTTTTTTCAACGGGTAAAAACCAATTTTTTCTTTGACTTTTCTGAAGCGAGCTTAGATCCGATTCTAGTATCAGATTTCATCACTGATCCCAACTTGAATCCTAATGCCCAGTTCGAATTTCTCAATCGACAATACAAATCAGTTGGTGTAGAACTCACTTTTGATTTCCGCTTTTTTAGGATAGTGGAGCTCGACCTTGGAGTGCGGTGGAGTTATCTATTAGATCAAGAAAACGTATCTGGATTTAATCAAAATCAATTTGAATTTATCTTCTTTGGAATTGGTTTTTAGCGTTTTTTAATTGCCCGAATCTCTACGACAGTATCACGTATGACCTTGGTCAAACTTCAATTATAAATAACTTTTGTATCTATTAAGTTTATTTTACCAAACGTTTGTTTTATTTTTTATAGTTTTGAGATAATCCTCTTCTTGGCATCCGCCAGATAAGTAGTGTCGTTATATACTTTGGAGAGCATGATCGCGCCTTCCAACTCTTGTAAACTTTGTTCCGCCAGCTGGATGGCCCGTTCTTCAGAAGTTCTGGTAACAAATAGTTTAGCCACAGCCTCAACCCACTCATCGAAGAATTGTTTAACATTTTTTCTTATTTCCTCCGATATCGCACTCATTTCTAATCCGGTATTGCCCATTAAACAACCTCCACCATCAATTAAATCCCGGTCATTGATGGAGCCCAAAAATCTCTCCATTCTTTGTTTGGGAGGGATACTTCCATCATAAAGGATGGGGATTTTGCCCAAGCTGCCATAGGCCTTGCTCGATTTCAGTACTTCTTGCATTAAATCTTCTTTACCTGAGAAATAGTGATAAATACTCCCTTTTAATAATCCACAGGCATCAGCTATATCTGACATCGATGTTAA
>JAPUIM010000500.1 GCA_027297025.1 Bacteroidota bacterium
CCCGTACCCATCCTTCTAAACGGGTCCATACTCTCATTAAGGCTTCATGGGATATATCAATGACCGATTCACTTTTTAAATTCATAAAAGAGGGAGGCATCAAAAACGACCTTCCATCTTTTCGGAATATATCAATCACACGCTTTACATCTTCTTCGGTGGACCCGGTCAATAAATAGATATTGTGAAGTGCAGTGGGACTTCTGGTTCCTTGGATATCAGGTTTTTTTTCGGTTATCCGTTTAAAAAGGAGCTCACAAATTCGCCTACTCTCATCATTTTCCAATTCGGCAAAGGCCTCTTCGGCGTGTAGCGACAAAGCCTTAACCATGGTCCCAATAGCCTCATAATGACGTAAATCCAATGGTTCATCGGGATGATGATCATCCTCCCAATATTCCCAGGTGCGCATTAAAGAATGTTGCAGTAATGGAAGTTGGTCTTTTAAGTCATCAGTTTCGTTGAGCAGCCGGGCCAATAGAATGGGTGAAATAGTTACCCTGTTGGTTTTAATTGGTTCTTCAATAGCTCTTTTTCTTCCTTCCCGGGTCATCCGAGGTACCAAATAAGTGCCTTGGTTTATGACTTCCGGTAATCCGTCGTAATCAGTACATCTACCCAGGAAATCATACCTCATGGTCAGTACCACGTAGATTGGTATTTCTGTCTGGCTGACCGACTCCAGTAAGATATTGATCAAACCATCGACGTCTTTTTGGATGTCGAAATTGTTTACATGTTTATCACTAAATCGGAATAGCTCCTCGAACTGATCAACCACTATCACCAGCTTATCCTGTGCTTTTAATCCTGCCTGTTGCACCACCCTTAGTAACCCATTGTTCTGGTGAGTGATAATTGCTTCGGTGATAGACTGCTCCCAGAAATTGGGATTTTCCGCTGGTTGGTTTCTAAATAGGGATTGAGCTAAGGCGGTTGATAAATTGACCAGTGGATCATTTCCAGGTCTGAAAACCACTGTTTTCCAGGAAGTTTCCGATCCAAATATTTGATCTCTATTGAGGGCCGGCAATAGTCCCGATCTTACTAACGACGATTTCCCGCTGCCCGAAGTTCCCACTACCGCCAGGAACCGGGATGAAAGCAATTTCTCCCTTAATTCCTTGACCTCTCTTTCCCTGCCAAAGAACAAATGGTTTTCACTTTCCTGAAACGACCGGAGTCCGGGAAATGGGTTAATTTTGATGGAAGTGCTGGGCATGAAGCGGCGCGGTTGGTTAACCTATCACTATAGAAATATTTTTTATAACTTTCTAGAGAAGACCTTTTGTAATATTAGTGCTTTAAAATGAATAAAAATAGCATTTTTTGCTTTTATGTTTGGATTTGAGGTAAATCTCCTGCTTCCAGTTTGTATATATATTTCATAATGCTATAATGGGTAACCCATTCAATCCTGAAATGCACTGGGAAAGGAGCTCTTGGGCATCACACTCAATAAAATGGGAAGGGTAATGAAAGTAAAGGGCAGGGCAATAATAATAACTGTGGGCATGATCTTGATGATATCGATCAGTTGTTCCCGAACCTTGGCCTGCTCTTCCTTGGTCAATTGTTGTTTTCTGGATTTATTTAACAAGGCCATTAACTCCTGACTTTCCCTGATCTCCTGAGCCACCCGGTCTTTGTTTTTTACCAAAATATATTTTAGTCGCTTGATCATGTTATCCCGCACGATGTGAAAGTTGTGCCTGGACTGTAGGTAGTGCACTTGGCCCCAATGCTCCAATACAAACGCTTCAATAGATAATTCACTCTGTTCTAAATCGTCCTTGGAAAATCCTAGCAATTGACTTAACTCCATTAAAAATTGTTTTTCGCTGGAATTGACTTCCTGATCAGCCCAAACGGTTAATATGGCCAGATCTAAAAAATATTTTTTAATTACCCAGGAGTCAATGGTTTCCAGCCCTACATCCTTTACTTCAATCCCTTGATGCAATATATCCACCGCTTCTTTTTTCATTATAAGGGGCAGATTCGATGATTCCAAAAAATAATCAAACAGGTTCCTTTCTTCTTTCTGTATTACTTCATCGGCATGAGCAGCGGCTGCTATGAGTTTTAGCAGTTTGAGACGCAAATCATCCTTTACCTCTCTGATTCTATCGGCGGTCATGATCTTATCATCTTTAAACCACTCGCCGAAATAGACCACATCCAAAAAAAGCAAGCTGCTGTGGAAAAAGGAGGTCCAATAGTTTTTATTCCATTTCCTGCGCAAGGTCACCCGTTTTTCAATCGTTTCCTCTGAAATCCGCAGCGGGTCCTTTTGTTTTCCCCACATGGTCGTTTGTGCTACTGAAATTTCAGGATATACCGACTGGAAATACTGGTTCATTTGGGTGGCAGAAAATCTCACATGTTCCTGAAGGTCCTGGGGCGATAAGTCAGGAAGGTCCTTTAATAAGGCACTATTGATAAAACTTTCGGTGAGAATGACTTTCATCTTCCCGGTGGGGCTCCATTCTGACATCTGGGGATGACGCAGGTAAGGTAACTGAATGGGGTGACCATACATCAGGCCGGTGGGTTGTATGATCCGGTATAAGGACTGCTCCTGAAAGTCGAGGTCCAAGGCCCTGGGGAAAGTCTTCTTTAGGTTTTCTACTGGTTTCGCATTACTTCGAAATTCCAGATATCGATTGAGCCATCCTTTTTCCTCTGGATTCATTTTGATCGTTTTACACCTAAATTAGGAAATACTCAATTATAGTTAATTTAAGTGAATTTCCTGCTATCGTAAAAACAGCAGTTCCCTGTATTTCACTAAAGGCCAATCTTCATCATCTACCAACAACTCCAATTTGTCCACCGCATATCGGATTTTATCAAAATATTTCTCCTTTACCTCATCGCAATAAGCCACAGCACGGCTGCGGGTATCCTCCATGCGATTAATCCGTTTGCGCTCTTCAACCATATCGTTTACCGACCTTTTGATTTGGTCTATATGTTTTGAAATATTCTCTATGGTATCCACCATGGTGGAATTATCGATCCCTAATTTTTTCAAGCCTTCTGCGTTCTGTATCAATTTGTTCTGATAGGCAATTGCAGTAGGAATGACATGGTTAAGGGCCAGGTCACCGATAACCCTGGATTCTATTTGTATCTTAAGGATATAGTTATCCAGCAAGATTTCCCTGCGTGCCTCCAATTCCCTTTCAGTACATACCTTATGGCGGGTGTACAACTTTTTAGTTTTTTCAGTTACAAAGGCATCAAGAGCCCGGGGAGTGTCCTTTATATGGGGCAGCCCTCGACGCGATGCCTCCTTTAGCCACTCTTTTGAATAACAATCTCCTTCAAACCTTAAAGCTTCAGACGATTTAATATATTTCCTCAATATATTGACAATGGCCATTTTCTTTTCCACCCCTTTACGGATCTCAGCATCCACTTCTTTGCTAAATTGCCACAGCTGATCAGCTACGATCAGGTTGAGCACCGTCATGGGTTGGGCCACATTAGACTCACCTCCTACTGCCCTCAATTCAAATTTGTGACCGGTAAAAGCAAAGGGCGAGGTGCGGTTAGTGTCGGTATTGTCCAAAATGATCTCAGGGATCTTGTCTATACCCAATTTCATGTACATATTGTCACCCTTTCTCACCTTTACATTGCCACTTTTTTCCAATTCATCCAATACCGAAGTGAGTTGAGAACCTATGAAGGTGGAAATTATGGCAGGAGGAGCTTCATCCACTCCTAGCCGAAGATCATTGCCGGCCGAAGCAATACTAGCCCGAAGTAA
>JAPUIM010000501.1 GCA_027297025.1 Bacteroidota bacterium
GTTAACGGATAAAGAAACTCTTTTGGAAAATTTGTTGGTCCCACAACAACAAGCTACCATGATGGTTCCGGTAAAGGTGGGAGACTATACTGATTTCTACTCCAGTATTGAACATGCCACCAATGTTGGATCTATGTTTCGAGATCCTGATAATGCACTACTTCCCAACTGGCGCCATTTGCCGGTTGCCTACCACGGGAGGGCTTCTTCAATAATAGTGTCAGGCCAACAAATCCATCGACCCAAGGGGCAATCCAAAGCCTCCGATGGTTTTCCTACTTTTGGCCCCACACAAAAATTGGATTTTGAATTGGAAATGGCTTTTATTACTTGTGAAAATAATCCCTTGGGGCATAGCATTCCGGTAGGTAAAGTCGAAGACTATATTTTTGGATTCGTGTTATTCAATGATTGGTCGGCCCGGGATTTTCAAACTTGGGAATACCAGCCGTTAGGCCCCTTTTTGGCCAAGAACTTTGCCTCATCAATATCACCTTGGATAGTGACACTTGATGCATTGGAGCCATTCAGAGTGGATGGACCGGAGCAGGATCCTGAAGTTCTTCCATATTTGGAAAGCTATGGTTCAAAAAATTTTGATATCAATCTGGAAGTGGCTATTAAATCTCAGGAAAGTGAAGAAAAAGTTATCTCCCGAACTAATTTCAAACATATGTATTGGAACGTTAACCAGCAATTGGCCCATCATACAATCAATGGATGTAATGTAAAAGTAGGAGACATGTTTGCTTCTGGCACCATAAGTGGATCGGAACCAGGTTCCTATGGATCGATGTTAGAGTTAGCCTGGAATGGTACTAAACCCATAACCCTGTCGGAGGGTACCAAAAGAAGTTTTATTGAAGACCAGGATATAGTGGTGATGAGAGCTTATGCTGAAAAAAATGGGGTGAGAATTGGATTTGGAGAAGTGAGCACAAGAGTACTTCCTTCCCTTTAGCTCCAACCAATGTTTTAAGATGATTGTTGATCCAAAAAAGGTTTCTGTATCGGAGTTGCATGGGTATTTATTGGGTGCTGTAGCTCCCCGCCCTATAGCATTTGCCAGTACCATTGATGGTAAAGGAAACGTAAACCTGAGTCCTTTTAGTTTTTTCAATGCTTTCAGCGCCAATCCACCAATCTTGGTTTTTTCCCCAGCCCGAAGAGGGAGGGACAATACCACCAAAAATACTTTGGATAACGTATTGGAAGTAGCGGAAGTAGTTATCAACATTGTGAGTCATTCCATAGTAGAGCAGATGTCTTTGTCCAGTGCCGAATTTGAAAAAGATGTAGATGAGTTTGTGAAATCGGGACTAACACCGGTAGCTTCGGACCGGATCGCACCTCCAAGAGTAGGTGAATCGCCAGCGTCGTTTGAATGTAAGGTAAATCAGGTGCTCTCCCTGGGAGATAAGGGTGCCGCCGGCAACCTGGTGATCTGCGAGGTCTTACTGGCTCATTTCAAAGATGAAATTTTTGATATCCACGGGAAAATCAATCCATTTAAACTGGACGCGGTGGCCAGGATGGGAGGGAATTGGTATTCCAGGGCACAAGGAGAAAGTTTGTTTGAAATTCCTAAACCAATTGGAACCAAACCATTGGGATTTGATCAACTTCCCGATCATGTGAAAAATAGTACCATTCTATCGGGAAATGATTTGGGTAGGTTAGCCAATGTGGAGATATTGCCCGATAAGAATATGCTCCAAGAGTATGGTAGGGATAAGGAGGTGCAAAACATTTTGGAAAATTGGCAAAATAATCCAGAACAATTACGATATCATCTCCATTTATTGGCTAAAAAACATCTTCAAAAGGATGAAATGGAAAAGGCCTGGAGTGTTTTATTACAAAGCTAGTCTGTTCCGAAATTTAAATTATTGGTCCCGGATCAAATTCTAATAGATTCAACCAAATTACAAGCCCCAATAAAGACTGATTACTTTTGTATTAGGCCAATTTGATATAATATTGTATCCTTAATATGGCTCTCACTATTAAAGATATCCAGTCCCCTATTGCTCAAGAGATGGTGGAATTTGAAAAGAAATTTCACCAATCAATGAAAAGCAAAGTGCTGTTGTTGGATAAGATCATGGGCTATATCGTAAAACGCAAAGGGAAGCAGATGCGCCCTATGTTTGTTTTTCTGGCCGCCGGAGTAGCTGGCAATATCAATGATTCAACTTATCGGGGAGCCTCACTAATTGAACTGCTTCATACAGCTACCTTGGTACATGATGATGTAGTAGATGATGCCAATTACCGCCGGGGTTTTTTTTCTATTAACGCACTTTGGAAAAACAAGATTGCGGTTTTGGTAGGCGATTATCTACTTTCACGGGGATTGTTACTATCCATCGACCATGGCGACCACAACTTATTGAAAATAGTTTCTCAAGCTGTTAGAGAAATGAGTGAGGGGGAGCTTTTACAAATGGAAAAAGCCCGGCATCTGGATATTACCCAAGAAATATACTTTGAAATAATTCGTCAAAAGACAGCATCATTAATAGCTTCATGCTGTGCGGTTGGAGCAAGTTCAGTTGGAGCCAACCATGGGACGGTGGAGAAAATGCATGAATTTGGTGAGAACGTGGGAATGGCTTTTCAGATAAAGGACGATCTATTTGACTATGGTAATGAAGAAATAGGAAAACCTCTAGGCATAGATATAAAGGAGAAAAAGATGACCCTTCCATTAATATATTCTTTGACAAAAGCCACTTGGTTAAAGAAAAAGGAGATCATATATATCATTAGACATCAAAGCAATAAACCCAAGAAAGTGGCTATGGTTATAGAATTTGTAAAGAAATCGGGAGGAATTGAATATGCCACGGAAGTCATGCAAAAATATCACCTACAAGCCCAGGATGTGCTAAGCGGTTTCGCCGATTCTACCTATAAAAAATCCCTTTCCCAATTGGTTACTTTTACCATTGACCGACAGAAATAAAGCGCTTTCCCAGTCAATTAGTATTTCCAAACACATTCTCCCACCGTGTTAACAAAAACTGAAAAGGGTTAAAACCTTACTGTATTCTGTCTTTTATTCATTTCGACTCAATTTTTCCTGGATTTACCTATTCGTGGAATAAATCCAAAATACTTCCTTCAACCTCAGATTAAGCTATTTTTGGGTTATTTTTTTACAAAAGTGGAATAAAGTGGGAAAAAGTGGTTGGAATTGTCATTTATATTTTTAACATTTGCCTAGCGCTAAACACCATAAAATCGGGCTGAATGGCATTTTTCACAAGTGAATATGAATGTAAGCTAGACGCTAAGGGAAGGATCGTATTGCCCGCTAAGATCAAGTCAAATCTTCCTGAAGCTTCTGGAAATGAATTGATGATAAGAACAGGTTTTGAACCTTGCCTGGTGGTTTATCCTCTGGTGGAGTATAAGAAGATCTTTTCCAAAATATCCGGCTTAAACGAATTCAACGAAGAATACAGAAAGCTGCAACGCAATTTTTTCAGGGGGAATATGCAGGTGGAATTAGATAATATGGGAAGATTCTTGATTCCTAAATCAATGTTAAAGTATGCCCAATTGGAAAAAAATGTGATAGTGGTTGGCATGGGTAATCGGGTGGAAATCTGGAATCCTGAACGTTATCAGCATTTTTTAATAAAGGATCAGAATGAATTTTCGAGGCTGGCTCAAAAATATTTAAACGAATAACAATGGATTCAAAAATAAACTTGTGGAGCGTGCTAAATGGCAGTGAGATATTTGATAGCATAAGTAGCTGGATGCAAGCGCGAGCCAGGCCCTTTTATTTGACTCAGCAATTAACTGTAAACTGCAACCGATACGGGGATGGAGATATTTTGGATAACAGGCATCAAACCAATATTGATGAGTTTTCATGAGCCGGTTTTACTCAAAGAGTGTATTGAAGGATTAAAGATAAAACAAGATGGTGTTTATGTTGATCTCACATATGGCGGAGGGGGACATACTAAGGTTATACTGGAAAAAATCGGTAAAGGTCGGGTATTCAGTTTTGATGTGGATGCTGATGCTAAACATAATGCGGATCAGCTCAAAAACCCCTCTTTCACTTTTATACAGGCTAATTTTCGTTATGCACAGAAGTACCTTAGATTTTATAAAGTACAGCAAATAAATGGCATAATGGCAGACCTTGGAGTTTCTTCTTATCAAATTGATACGCCGGAGAAAGGGTTTTCTTCCAGGTACGATGCCCCCCTGGATATGCGCATGGACCCTGAAATCGAAATTACAGCAGCTCAGGTACTAAATCAATTTGATGAAAAAGAACTGCACAAAATATTCGGCATGTACGGTGAAGTAAGGAATGCCAAAACCTTGGCCCGCGATGTGGTGGCTTATAGGGCCAAAGGTCAGATTACCACTACTAGTGAATTTATTGGTTTTTTAAACAAATATGCCAGGAAGGGAAGGGAATCAAAATATTATGCCCAAGTATTTCAGGCATTACGCATTGTGGTAAATGATGAGTTGGGAGCCTTGGAAGATATGCTGAAAATGAGCGTTAATATATTGAGACCAGGAGGTAGGCTAGCTATTATATCCTACCATTCTTTAGAAGACCGGATGGTTAAAAAATTTATGAATACGGGAAAAAAAAGTGGCCTCTTGGAAAAAGATATTTACGGGAATATTCAAAGACCCTTTGATCCGGTAAACCGGAAACCATTGACCCCTTCCAGCCAGGAAGTGAGTCAAAACAAGAGAGCACGTAGTGCAAAATTGAGGATAGCCCAAAGAAATTAATGATGGAACAAAACGCTTTTAGATTTAAAAACTACCAGGATCCAAAAAGGAGTTTCTTTTCTTTAATTGAGAGGGTCTTCAATCTGGAAAAACTCTTTGAAGATGGAATCCCTGTAAGATTCTTACCCAAAATGGTATTTATTACGGTTTTCGGGATCTTTTATATAGGCAATAGTCATTACGCTGAAAAGACTATTAGGAAAATTGATAAGATCCAATTGGAAGTGGAAAACCTGAGGGCCGACTATACCACACTAAAAGCCGACTATATGTTTGATAGCAAACAATCTGAGGTGGCTAGGAAGGTTGCTAGTCGAGGATTACATGAAAGCCAAAAACCACCGTTTAAGATACAGATAAAAAAAGGTGAATATTAAAAAATCCATATTGCTTAGGGTTCGGGTGTCGTTTCTCCTGGTGTTTTTATTTTCGGGGGCTATTATATACCGGACTTTTGATATCCAGTGGATTGAAGGTCAAAAATGGGCTAAAAAAGGCCGTGAAATTGGATTGAAATTCAGAAAAGTAAGAGCTACCAGGGGAAATATATATTCCGATAACGGGAGTCTCTTGGCTACTTCTGTCCCGTTTTACAAAGTAGCTTTTGATCCAACTGTAGCCCGTGATCAACTTTTTGAGGGCTCCATAGATACTTTAGCCTTATTACTTTCTCAACATTTCAAAGACAAGAGCCCCGGTTTCTATCAAAGGAAAATCAAAAATGCCAGGGCAGCCAACAAACGTTATTTAGTTCTTAATAAACAAAGGATCGGGTACCAGGAAAAGAAACTAATGTCGGAGTGGCCCATTTTTAAAGAGGGAAGATTGCGTGGTGGGGTGATTTTTGAAAAGGTAGATAAACGTCTTCGTCCCTTCTCTCATTTGGGATCAAGGACCATCGGATATATAAATGAAGATAATTACGGAGCCGGATTGGAGTACAGTTTCAATAAAATCCTTGCGGGAAGAGATGGGCAGGCTTTGTTCCAAAAAATGGCGGGTGGTAATTGGAAACCTGTTTATCATGATTCTGAGGTTCGTCCGATTGAGGGCATGGATATAGAGACCACTTTGGATATCAATTTACAAGATGTAGTAGAATCTGCCTTACACCGCTCGCTGACTAATCATGATGCCGACTTTGGTTGTGTGGTGGTTATGGAAGTACAATCCGGAGAGATCAAGGCGATTTCCAATCTTAGCAAAGACAGAAAAGGCAGTTACAGAGA
>JAPUIM010000502.1 GCA_027297025.1 Bacteroidota bacterium
GAACGTACCTCAAAAAATGCCTCCCCTGATAATTCCACTACTCTTGAATCGTCACCAAATTTTTCTGGATATCTCAATTTGCTGTTGCCATTCAGAAAAACCTGAGAACCATCCGCCAGTATAATTTCAGATTTTTCACCATCGATAGTGATGGTTTCCACATAATGTACAGACTCACTGCTAGTATTCCAGGTGTAAACCGCCCAAACAGCACCCAAGCCTACAATTAATATAGCAGCAATTCTAAGGGCATAATTATACAGGGAAACCTGTTTTACTTCAGGCTCAAAAAGTGAAATTACATGGCTTTCCTTTTGAGTGATAGACTGATCTATTTTGTTCCAGGCAGTTTGAGTATCGGGTATAAAATTTTCTGTATCTATTTCAGCCGCCTGCCAAACCTTGGATAACCTTTCAAAATAATAGGCATTAGCTGAAGAAGATCCTATCCAGTCTTCCACTTCCTGTCTTTCCGCTGAAGTGGCCTCACCCAAAAGATATTTAATGATATTATGGTCTTTGTCTTCCATTTATATTCTAGACTTCTTACTTATTAGTCAATATCTTTATGTTATACCCCTAAAAAAGATTAAATATTTGTTCCAACATTAATCCCAAAGCCAAAATCAAAACAATCTTATCCCAGTGCATGCTTAATGATTCCCTTAAACGCTTTAAAGCAATACTCATTTGTGCCTCCACCGTTTTTTTAGAGATGTTGAGCTCTTCGGATATTTCCTGGTAGGTCAATCCGCTATTTCTACTCAAATTAAATATGATCTTACACCTGTTGGGCAAATTGTCTACCGCCAATCCTACGAACTTCACCAATTCCTGGTGGTCGATGTTGTCTTCGTTTTCCTGGTAAAATGGATGCTTGTCTTCCGGTAAATTATCGGCATCCTCCAAATGATCCATTTGGGCCTTCAAATAATTAATAGACCGGTTCTTAACCGCGGTAAACAAATAAGCCTTTAAGGATGATTTTATTTGGATGATATTTCTTTTTTCCCATATATATAAAAAAACCTCCTGTACAATTTCCTCAGTAGCCTCCTCTTGGCGAACATATTTAAGTGAAAACCTGCACAGTGGGGTATAAAACTGATGGAAAAGGTATTCAAAAGCCTTTTTATTGTCTTGTGATAACAAGCTCAGCAATTCAGCATCAGAATGGGAGGAAAAGCTATCCATAGGACAATAATACAGGGTAAAATTATCATTTTTATGTAGAATGAGGTACTAAATGAAGGCTAAATGTTGGTAAGCAATGAAAGAAGGAATCACCGGAATGTGGATTTATTTGAAGGGTATTTTTGATACTTATAGCAAGGGGAAGGGAATAGGTTGAGAACCTATTATGATAAGATTCCAGAAGACAACAAACAAAAGGAATGGAGCTCAAAAGCTCATATCATTTCCTGCCTATACCAAGCCCCCACGGCTATTGTAGGCAATCTCCTGATTAACGATGATTATAAATCAGGAGATTATTTCGGATTATTATGCTTTTGAGACCCCTCCCTTTTGTTTTTACAATTGTGCTTCAAGCTTCTGTACCAAGGTATTTTTGGGCACTACTCCAATTTGTTGGTCCACTACCTGGCCATTTTTAAATATCAAAAGAGTAGGAATACTTCTCACTTTATATTTTCCTGCAGAAATAGGATTTTGGTCTACGTCCAGTTTACCCAATACTGCTTTTCCATCAAACTCAGTGGCCAGTTCTTCGATCACCGGAGCAATCATGTGACAGGGTCCACACCAAGATGCCCAAAAATCAACTAATACAGGTTGGTCAGAAGCTATTACCTGGTCAAAATTAGCATCGGTAATAGTTAAAGGTTTTACTAATGTTTTCATGATTTATTGTTTTTATATATTAAGTAATTTTATTTATTACAATTCGTCTTAATCTCGTTTACGATATGGAACATTTAATGTTACATATATGAAGAGAAATTTTACCCCGCACCCTGTACTGATAAAATTATACCTTTGACTATAGATAATCGGGCTTTTGTGAGTGATATTTTATTACCATATTACCTTTCCCAAAGAGAGATCTTTGAATCCAATCTACAGCGGGCAGCCGATGCATTTGATGAGGAAGCCATTCATGACCTAAGGGTAGCCCTTAAGAAGATCAGGGCGCTATTCAAGATCTTGGAGTTTCTCGATCCTCAACTATTCAATGGGAAAAGTGCTTTCATCTACTTGCGTAAAATTTTTAAGGAAGCAGGGATATTAAGAGATCTGCAAGTACAAAAGGGCTTATTCCAAAATTCCGATGATCCAGATGAACTGCGTTTTGTGATTTTCCTAAGCAACCTGGAGTATGAGGCACGGATAAAATTTAGAGAATTCATTAACCGCTTAAATCTCCAGGACTTAGAGCAAACAGATGAATTGATCAAAACCACACTGGAAAATATGAATCAAACTCATATCAATGCCGGGATTACGAACTTTATCATGGAAAAGCTTCAAAAAGTATTATCCCTCATGAATCAAAAGAATGATACCATGCATGAAAGCCGAATCAATCTCAAGGATGCTTATTACATCCTTGATCTATTAAAAGAAAACCAG
>JAPUIM010000503.1 GCA_027297025.1 Bacteroidota bacterium
GATCTTCCGGAACCAGGGTATAGGCAGCAAACCCTGCAACCACATCAGCCAGAGTGGCTATCAATCCTCCATGGATAAAATCCCTTTGTTGTTTGTGAAATTGCTTGACTATCAGGAACCCTTCAATACGCCCTTCCTCAAAAGATGTTATTTTAAAACCCACATACTCCAGGAAGTGTTGTTTTTGTATATGAGCTTGTATCCGTTCTCTAAAGTTTGGATTTAAAGATTTTATCATATTCGCTAATTTATATGATTACAGTTGAAAGACTTAAAGCTTACCTTGTCAAGTTTATGTACTAAAAAATTATTATTAAATTAAAATTCCGAAGAAATCTGATCATTGACTAAATGAACCAGGAAAAGATGTCCATAAAGAAAAAATTTGGAGGAAAAGTAAGGATACGGGTTTGTGGTGTATGTATTGTTGATGAACAAATACTTATGGTGAAACACCGGGGTTTGGGAGAAAGGGGGATTCTTTGGATACCACCGGGAGGAGGGGTAGAATATGGCTCCTCCTTAGATCAGAACCTGATCCGGGAATTTAAGGAGGAGACCGGATTGGAAATCAAGGTGACAAAATTTTTATTTATACATGAATATTTGATGCCACCAATACACGCAATTGAATTATTCTATGAAGTTAAACGGTTGGCAGGCAAAATAATTACCGGATATGACCCTGAATTTACTACCTCAGATCAAATTATTGAGCAAGTGAAATATATGAGTTTTGAAGAATTAAATAAAACCCACCCATATGAAAAACATCAAATTTTCGGGCATTGTCGAAGTATAAACCAACTTTTAAATCTAAGTGGGTATTTTAAATTTGAAAATAATTCCATAAAATAGCGTTTCTACAGATTATGTTTTGCATAAATAAATAACTATAATTGTAAAAAAACATCCCATGAGCACTACCGTTACCCGAATCATTTCCATAGCATTATTATTTGTGGCCATTGGATTGGCTGCTTTTTTGATCAACAGCATTAAGTACGATATTGAACTGGAGGAGAAAACCAAACAGGGGGAAGCAGTAATAATTGAAAAGTTGAAATTTATTCGCGAGGCTGAAAAGGTATACCTGGAGGTTCATGGACAGTTTACCAGCGATTGGGACAAACTCATCAGTTTCATAGATACTGCCGATTATTATGTCACCCAAAGAACTGAGGAAATTATCACTTTGGCTTACGGTGCTGATAGTATAGTTGTTCATATCGATACTATCGATGTAATTCCCGCCAAAGACCGGATCTTTAAAAAGACAAATTACATAACCGCAGCGGATAATGGGACTTTCCTGGGATTTAATGCTTCCTTGGGTCAGTCAATAATAATCGGTTCAAAAGTTTATTATTATAGTTCCGAAAACGACGATAGAAGAAAAACTCTTATCTCTGCCATGCAGGGCACTGTTACTCAGCTAGCTAAAATGAATCCAGGTGATCGCATAAGTAAAGGTGAAAACCTAGTTACCCTGCTGGAATATAAGTTTGATCCCAATATGGATATTAGTAATATGGCCTACATCCCAGGATCAGATAAGAAATTCGACATATTTGCTGATAAGATAAATAAGAGCGGGGTAATGATAGATGTAGTTGAAGTGAAAAACACCATTCCTGTTGACCCCGCCAGAAATGAAGATAACGAACAAAGAAACCGCAAACCCCTTAGATTCGGATCTCGAACCGACGTAACAACATCAGGTAACTGGGAATAATTTGGAGACAACCACCTCAAGCTTTAAGCTGGTCAAACGAATTAAAGATGATAAATTCAATGTAGACCATCTGCATTACTATTATCTTCTTCTCCAAATAGGCACGCAAAATTTTCAAATGTGTGTGGCCGATCCCCGCAAAAACCATTGTCTCCTTCTAGAAAGCTACCAATTTGAGAAAGTCGGAAATGTTGAGGAGTTAATCCAAATCCTGAGCAAAATATTTGAGAATCATCACCTGCTCATGGCTGGATTTTGGGCAGGAGTAAAGATGGCGGTGAAAAATGATATATTTACTTTAGTACCCTCATCGGTATTTGATAAGGATTCCATCAACCAATACCTGGCTTTAAATGCTGTAGTGGATGAGGAAAACATCCAATCGCTTTATTACAAGCATGCCAAAACCGAGGCAATCAATGTCTTTGGTGTAGAAAGGAAATTAATAGATTGGGTTTTTTCCATCTATAAAAAAATAAAAGTCCAGGTAGTCCATCATGGCAGTGCTTTTATAGAGGGTATCTTGCGAAATGATGACCATACCCATGATAAAAGCATATTCCTTTTAGTGGAAGGACACCAATTACAGGTGGTGGTTACCAGGGACAAGAAGCTGCTATACTATAATCAATTCACCTCTCAAAACGTGAATGACCTCATGAAGTATGTTCTACTCATCATGAAAGCATTAAAGCTTGACCAGAATACCAGTAAGGTATTGGTGTGGGGAGACATCAATAATGAATCTGCCTTTTTCAAGCTTTTGTATAAGTATACAAGGAACATTTCCTTTGGTAATAAACCCGCCTATCTAAGGTTTAATTACATGTTTGATGAACTGTTTGATCATCAATATTTTGGTCTTTACAGCCTATATTTATGTGATTAAAAGTCATGTCAAAAATTGCCCTTTTCCCGGGGTCCTTTGATCCTTTCACCAAAGGCCACGAAGATATTGTACTCAGGAGTCTTAAACTTTTTGACAAAACCATCATCGCAATCGGCCATAATACCCAAAAGGCACGATATTTCGACCTGGATAAGATGGTTCCACTCATCAAAAAGGTATTTGCTAAGTATGACAATATAGAAGTGACGGTTTACAATGAGCTCACAGCAGAACTTGCCAAAAAATACCAAGCGGAGTTTTTAATTAGGGGTTTGAGGAATACCACAGATTTTGAATATGAGAGCAGTATTGCCCAGGTTAATAGACGCCTCTATAAAGAATTGGAAAGTGTGTTTCTCATTACTTCTCACAAATATGCCGCCATTAATTCCTCTATCATTCGCGAAGTGCACAAGTATGGAGGAGATATAAATGAGTTCTTGCCTTACAACCTATGATTTTAGCTCTTCTTTACTTCTGCCATTTTTTTGTACCTCATGACCACCTGTTCAATGGTTCGATAGGAATTAAATAAGGCTATTTTCAACTCCTTTTCATTCAGATATCTGACTTCTTCAATATTCTCTTCAATCTGAGGTTTCATTTTTGAATCATCCAACGGGTACATTACATACCATTTGGTCCTTTTTAGAGTGTATTTGCCATTGCTTATATAGGTGTGCCAGGTAGTATAAATTTTAGGACCCAATTCCACTTTAATATTGCACTCCTCTTCCACCTCCCTGACTGCCCCGATCTTGGATTTTTCCTTATTGTCTAACTTTCCCTTGGGGAGGTCCCACTTTTTTCGCCTATAGATCATCAAATATTTATTGTCCTTAACTACCAAGCCACCGGCAGCTTTTACTGTTTTAAATTTACTTTTCACATATACAACTACCGCCCGGCGATTTACTACCTCAAAAGATATTTCATTGAGGTTTTTAAATTTCTTGGAGGTCATCAATTTCAAAAGCCGGTCAATTTGGTCTTCCGAGGCATCATGGATTATCACTTTGCCCACCAATTTTTTGTGCTGTATCCTTTCATGGCCTCCATCAATGATAACATCAAAATCATCCGGTTTTTTGGATGAATCGGCTTTTATGATGTTGACCGGAATATCGTTTATAAAAAATTTCATTTACTTTAAAAAGTAATCGATACTTTGCCGCTACAAATAAAAAAATATTTAGAATCTTGCAAAATCACCCCACTGCAATTTTAGTAAATTATTAAATTGGCACCAGAATACCATGTCCAATCATATTTTTGATAATGAAGTTGCCTCCAAGGTAGCGGACCAGCTGTTAGAAATTAAAGCAGTAAAGTTTAATACCCAAAGTCCATTTACCTGGGCTTCAGGATGGAAATCTCCTATATATTGCGATAATCGCATCACATTATCGTTTCCTGATATTCGGATTTATATTAAAAAACAACTGCAATTAATGGTATCCCATAAATTTTCGGGAGTAGAGGCCATTGTCGGAGTGGCCACAGCGGGGATTCCCCAGGCAGTACTGGTGGCTCAAGAATTAGACCTGCCGTTTGCTTATGTTAGAAGTAAAGCTAAAGGCCACGGTATGACCAACCAAATCGAAGGAAAATTGGACCAGAGACAAAAAGTAGTGCTTATCGAAGATTTAATCTCTACCGGGTTTAGTTCCTTGAATGCGGTTAAAGCATTGAGGGATAGCAGTATAGAAGTATTGGGATTGGCTGCTATTTTCAGTTATGATTTTAAATTAGCCCAGGAAAATTTCATTGCTGCAAAGGTCAACCATTGGTGCCTTTCCAATTATCCCATACTGATTGAACAGGCGCTGAAACAAAACTACATCCATTCCTCTCAGCTGGAATCTTTACAGAAATGGAGAATGAGTCCTGAAACCTGGGGATAAAGCTTACCCGTATAGTCAATATCTTTCCTCCAAACCCAAACCAAATAAGGCAAAATCGTACTTTACCGGATCATGGGGATCAAGTTGTCTGAGACGGTTTGTCAATTCCAATACAGTGAGCCAATCGGTTTGTTTTCTAGTGATCAACCCCAACTTTCTGGCCACCCGCTCCACATGAAGGTCACAGGGACAAACCAACTGAGATGGTTTAATTTTATTCCAAAGTCCAAAATCCACCCCCTTATCATCATTCCTCACCATCCACCTTAAAAACATGTTTATTCTTTTGCATCTGGATTTGGTAGCGGGACTGGCGATGTGTTTTTGAGTCCTTATTGGGTAATCCGGTAAGCTAAAAAAGAGATCTCTGAAATATACCAGACCATTTTCAACTGTTTCATCGCTATTGCCCATTCCCGATTTAAATGCCTCTTCCAAAGATCGATGATTGTTGTAATAGTCTTTAAGGAAATGGATAAAATACAGGGTATCCGTAGTATTAAAGGTTCTGTGTTTGAAGGACAAAAACCTTTTCAAGTCGCTCTCCTGATGGTTGACAATGAAATCAAAAGGTGATTGGTCCATCAAACCAAACAACTCCTGACATTTATTAATGATGGTTTTTCTTTGTCCCCAAGCCAATATAGCCGTCCAAAATCCTGTGATTTCAATGTCCTGTAGTAAGGAATAGGAATGAGGAATTAAGATGGGATCATTTTCTATAAATCCTGGCTGATTGAATTCATCTACTTTTTGGTCGAGAAGTTCTGCTAATTGTGCCTCAGTCAAATTGCCTATCAATTTTGAGTATGTACTAAAGCACGTAGGACAATACTACCAGAAACCTTGCGTCAATAGCACCCAGGCGTTCATAGGCTGCCTTGGAAATTTTGATCAACAACTTCTCATTGTTTCCCGTATCCGGCAATTTTCCTACTACCCGAACAAAAACCCTCATGTCATTCATTTCATTTTTTATCTGAATGATGGTGCCTACCGGAGCTGTCCGGTGCAACGCCAGGTATTTTCTAGTATCGCTGTATTGATCAATAACTTCAGCCAATCCTTCTTCTACAATTTGATCGGGATCTAATATAACAAGATCAGGTGTTTCGCTTTCTTTTTTGGTAACCTTGATGGTAGTCTCAGCTACCAGCGGCTTCGAAGTATCCAATGTTGAATTATCTTTTTCCCCTACTCCAATGATCAGTTTCTGACCCGGATTCAAGCTATTATCACGCATTCCGTTCCATTTTTTTATTTCAGATACTGAGACTTGATAAGTCTGGGCTATGGAGAATAAAGTTTCTTTCTCCTTTACCAGGTGAGTGCGGTAGTTTTGGTGGATGGATTTGGCCTGGGAAGACGATATAAGTTTTTCTTGGATTGGAGTATGTTTTTGGGGATCGGCAACTACTAATTGTTGTCCTACTGCCAGGGCGTTTCCTGTCAAATTATTCCATTGTTTTATTTGCTCCACACTAATTTGATATTTCTGTGTGATGGAATATAGGGTTTCAGATTTTTTAACCCGGTGCATATTGGTGGACTCTTCTGAAAAATAGCTGCCCTTGACCGGGATCTTGAGATTATCACCTATCTTCAGCCCGTTTGCAGCTTCCGGATTTACTTGAAGTATGTCAGATACTTTCACTTTGTATCTTTTGGCCAACGAATACAAAGTTTCCTTGTGAGTGACCTGGTGCAAAATAAATGTTTGCCCTTTGTCTTGCACCAAACCAACCGAATCCTTTACTTGATACCCAGCCAGAACTATTTGTGTCCCACCGGTCAAAATCAAAACAAAAATAAATTTCCTCATCGATAAGATGGATTTTAAAGTTCCGCAAAATCAAATTTTTAATTTTTTGCAGAGGCTTGAATGCTGCAAAAGTAACAATAAATTAGGTGAACGATTCATCGATAATTAATTTAAAATCGTTAATAACCCTACATTTGTACACCCCATTCTTTTGTAAGCAGGGTTAAATTTATAATTTTTGCTATATGGTTAATGTTACGAAAAGGAATCCCTCCATAATTTATTTGTTCTGGCTGGTCATCATGATACTGGACATGTTCCATTTCCAGGCTTTGGCTCAACAAAAGGATGATACCGAGAAAACATCGGTATTTTTAATGCACATCGATGCCCCCATCGATCCCCGCATGAATCGATATGTAGAATTGGCTTTATCAGAAGCTGATAATGTCAATCCGGACCTGGTGATCATTGAAATGGATACTTATGGTGGAGCCGTTACCGATGCTGATGATATCAGGACACGAATAATGGAATTCGACCGACCCATATACGTATTTATAAATAAGGACGCTGCTTCTGCTGGAGCCTTGATATCTATTGCCTGCGATAGTATTTATATGGCTCCTGGAGCCAGCATAGGAGCGGCCACAGTGGTCACTCCCGATGGTCAGGAGGCGCCGGACAAATACCAGTCTTATATGCGCTCCATTATGCGGTC
>JAPUIM010000504.1 GCA_027297025.1 Bacteroidota bacterium
TCCGGCACTAAAGGCATCAATCCTTTTCCAATTGAAAGGTTTGATTATGATTAGTAGTTTTTGGTTGTAAAAGAAAAAGAGAGCAAATGCTCTCTTTTTCTTTAGGTCTAATAATTTTTAGCTCTTCATTAATTTGGAGACTTTATGCTTACTCCTTTTGTAACTCTTGTACAAATAGAGGTGAGTCCTCCTCATATTGGTCACATTCAAAATAGATCGATATAACTTATCAGCCGACAGGTTGTCTTTGAGCAAGAAGTCCATGATTCCGTTGGAAAGAATTCGCTTATAATTAGAGCTTTTTAGTAGGGTTATGGGGATATGCCTGATACGCTCATCCATTTTCATTTTGCCAGTTAGTTTCTTGATGTTTTTATTTTCCAGGTTATCATCCACTAATATGCAGTTGGGCTTAAACTGAAAAATTTTCATCAATGCATCACTTATGTTAAAAGATATCTCTGTGATAAATTTGATACTCTTAGAGTTCTTAAGCTTATCATGAACGGGATTTAACTCTACAGGATTGTTTCCAATTAACAGTACGTTGATAGAACTCTCTCCCAAGGAATTTTCGGTAACGATTCGGGAACTTTTCATGGTAAAAGATAGTGACTGAGTATTGTATTTAACTTATAATAAATATAGATAAATTAAACGTAACACTCTCTTCATTAGTTTATGAATTCAGTTAAAAAGTCGAACTTAAGAGAATATATTTTTCATTTTGAGAGATGTCATCATTATAGGAGGGGGTCTGGCGGGATTGGTCAATGCCATCCAACTGGCAAGATCTGGATTAGATGTATTGCTCCTGGAAAAAAACCAATACCCGTTCCACAAAGTGTGTGGAGAGTATGTTTCCCATGAGGTAGTCCCTTTTATGAAATCCTTGGGAATTTACCCTTTGGAAATGGAGCCGGCACAAATCACCAGGTTTCAACTTACATCCACCAATGGAAATCAGGCCTTATTAAACCTAAACCTAGGAGGTTTCGGCATAAGCCGTTATGCCTTTGACCACTATTTATTACAAAAGGCCTTGGATGCCGGGGCCACGGTACTTCAAAATGCCAGTGTTGAATATGTAAATTATGAAAACGATGAGTTTCAGGTGGCTTGGTCGGGAAGTGGTGAAGGATTTTCAAGATTGGTTATTGGGGCCTATGGCAAACGGTCCAAACTTGACAAGGGTCTTGATCGTGGTTTTATATCCAAACGTTCACCCTTCATTGCGGTAAAGTACCATATTAAAACCAACCTCCCTTTGGATCTTATTGCCTTACACAATTTTCGAGGTGGGTATTGTGGCATTGTTAAAGTGGAGGGGGAAACATTCAATCTGTGTTACCTGAGTCGTAGAGAAAATTTAAAAATCTCGGGGAGTATATCCCAAATGGAGGAACAAATACTCAGCCAAAATCCATACCTTCAGACCCTATTTAAAGAATCCGAATTCATGTTTGAAAAACCCCTGGTTATCAATGAAGTTTCATTCACGCCCAAAAATGCGGTTGAGGATCACATTCTTATGTCCGGGGATTCGGCTGGCTTGATCACCCCACTTTGTGGAAATGGTATGGCCATGGCCATACACTCTGCCAAGATCCTATCTCAACTCATTCTTCGCTATTATGATCCTAAGGGCTTCCCACGCTACCAATTGGAGAGCGAATATGCCCGGGAATGGTCCTCAAAATTTGCCCGAAGATTATGGGTGGGGAGGGCTACCCAAAATTTATTTGGATCTCCTTGGGCCTCAAATTTAGGGGTGGGGCTCTTCAAATACCTGAAACCAGTGGCCCGTAAATTAGTCGAACAAACCCATGGTGGTCCATTTTAATGGATCATAAAATAAAAGACCAGGAAAAATGAGTTCATACAAACAGCTGAAATGATATTCAATTTCATGGTATGATCAAAATCGACCAAAGAAGGATCTTTAGTGGCTTGCCAATACCAATAAACAAAATATCCCAGAATGGGCAACAGGAAACTTTGAAAAGTAATTGCTTCCCTCCAGCTAAAGTAGATTATGAAGAAATAGATAAAAGCCAGGTTAGCTAATCCAAACATGAGAGCGGTAAATAAAAAGGTCCCTTTGATACCTAACATAACGCTCAAGGTCTTGTCTCCGCGAGCTGTGTCCTCCTGATGTTGATATATTTGGGTCATGGGAAAGGAACCCCACAACAGTAGTGTAGAGGTAACAGCAGCCAATGTTAATAAACCATAAAAGACCTGGATTACGGCCCCGTCGTTGATGCCTATATACGCCATGAAAAAGGTGAAAAATCCCTGGAAAAGTCCCGCGGTGATCCAACCACTGATCGGATATTTCTTCAATCGGATACTGGGATGGCTATAAGCCTTGGAAACCAGGCCATAAATGAACAACATTAAAGCAAACTGCCAATTGATCATTAAGCCCAGAAAAATGCCCATAACATCAAAAACTAAAGCAGTATAATACAACTCCCTGGAAACCGGGGGTGGATGTTTTAAACCTCCAATACTGTCCTGATCCTTGTCAAAATAACTATTGTATCCGTTACTTGCCGGGTAGATAAACAAATGCAAACAAAGGAAGGTTAGAATGATATTGATCAAAGTAATGTTAAAAGAAAGCGCAGCTGCGAAAGCAAATACCGGTAATAAAAACAGGGAAAAGGGGATACGTAAATGTAACCAGGTAGCCTTACTGATCATCTATTTAAAAGTAAGCTTTAGTGACCAATTTATGGTTATTTTTAATTAATATAGAACAATGAAGTCCCACATCACCGCCATAGGTACCGCCAATCCCGGGGAAAGGATACCGCAGCTAGATATCGCCAATTTTATGAAAAGGGCGCACCAGATGAACAATGGTGAGACCGAAAGACTTGATGCACTTTACAGGGCTTCGGGTATCAGATACCGCTATTCAGTGATCAAGGATTACGCCATGAAAAATGGTCAGTTTCACTTTTATCCTAATTCAGTAGATCTGGAACCTTTTCCTTCCATTGGTAAACGAATGGAAGTTTACCGGAAAAACGCTTTGGCTCTTGGTTTGAAGGCCATCCATAATTGCTTGAACCAAACCCCTGATTTGGATCCATTAAAAATTACCCACCTAATTACCGTGAGCTGTACAGGATTTTACGCTCCGGGATTAGATATTGAGTTGATCAAACATCTGGGACTTAAGCCCACCGTCCAAAGGACCGCAATTAACTATATGGGTTGTTATGCTGCTTTTAACGCCATCAAAATTGCCGATGCTATTTGTACTTCCCAGCCCTCGGCTAAAATAATGATCCTATGTATTGAACTGTGCAGTATCCATTTCCAAAAGGGAAATTCGGGGGACACTATTCTTGCAAATGCTTTATTTGGTGATGGTGCTGCCGCAGCTTTGATTGAATCTCAACCACGAACTAAAAGTCTGCTGCCTATAAGATTTTATTGCGATGTAATGACCGAATACCAAAAAGATATGACCTGGCAGGTGGGTGATTTGGGATTCGAAATGAAACTGTCTTCCTATATCCCCGAAATAATTCGAACTGGTATCAAAGATCTCACTGAAGGACTCCTGGATAACTTGGATTTGCAGATAGACCAGATCGATTATTTTGCCATTCACCCGGGAGGAAAACGGATACTGGAAGTCATAGAGCAAGAATTGGGCCTTCCCCGGGAAAAAAACAGATTTTCCTATCAAGTTCTCAAGGAATACGGAAACATGTCATCTCCTACGGTGTTATTTGTGCTCAAAGCCATCTGGGATGATCTTACCCATGAAGACAAGGATAAAAGTATTCTGAGTTTTGCTTTCGGACCCGGCCTTACCCTGGAATCCATGCTTTTGAAAACGGTGTCTTAATTGTAAGACCCTGCCAATCATAGATGTTCAAGCACCGCTCACAGGAAAAAGAAACAATGGATGATCTCAATTGCTCAGGTGAAGTGGTGGATCAAACCCTTAGAGAATTGGAACTGATCAACAATTGGTTGGGAGGGAATAGAGTTACCCTGAATGGGTTGGATCGGGTGATTAATAATACGGATTCGAAAAATTTGAGGATTGCGGATCTGGGATGTGGAAGCGGCAGTACGTTGAAGATGATTTCAAACTGGGCTAGTAAAAAAAATAAGCAGGTCGATTTAACCGGTATTGATGCCAATCCCAATATCGTCGAATATGCCAGAAGAAACTGTAAGCCTTATCCCCAAATTAAATTCCAGGCTTTGGATGTCTTTTCATCAGAATTTAAGCCCCAAACCTATGACATTGTGATCGCCACACTCTTCACCCATCACTTCTCCAATGAACAGTTGGTGCGGTTATTAAAGCAATTATTAGATCAGACCACTACTGCCATCATTATCAATGATATTCACCGGCATTGGATAGCTTATTACTCAATAAAAATGATCACAAGTCTTTTGTCAAAGTCACCTATGGTCAAAAATGACGGACCTATTTCCGTATTGAGGGCCTTCAAGGAATCTGATTGGTCAGAAATTTTATCCGAAGCTGAGATTACAAATTACAGTTTAAACTGGATGTGGGCCTTTAGATGGCAGTTGGTGATCTATACCAACTAGCAACATGCTGGGATATATCTAGTTTTCTACCCATTGAACTTTATCGGCAATAGGTGTTCTACGTCCTTGGGGCCATTTGGTTTTGGGTACCCCCAGATACAAAAACCCCATCAATTTATCATGGGAGTTTAAACCAAAGAATTGCTTGGCTTCATCCCAGTAGGTGGCGCCACCTGTAGTCCAATAGCAACCCAATCCATAAGCACCGGCAGTTAAATACATATTTTGTACCGCGCAAGCCACCGCACACACCTCTTCAATCTCCGGTATGCTTTCATTATCATCCCTTTTCATACCAATAGAAATTATATGGCTGGCCAATAATGGTTTGGTATTCAATTTATCAAATTGGCTTTGGTCGAAATTGCCTTTGGCTTTGTCTTTGTATAAATCTGCTTGAAACCGGGCAAGCTTTTTCAAACCATCGCCGGTGAAAACACTAAATCGCCAAGGCTCGGTCAGTTTATGCGTGGGAGCCCAGTTTGCATTTTCTAAAATTTCCTGGATAACTTCTCTTTTAATTACTTCCCCGGAATACATATTGGGATAAATGGAACGCCGATTTCTAATGAGCCGATGAGTCTCTTGAATATTAGTTTCCATGAAAAAAATAATTAAATGATATAATTAACAGTTCTCTAATACACATTTCTCACTTTCATGTTCCATTTCAATGGTTACGTGTTCGATCTCCATTTGCCTGCAGGTCTCACGAACTTGTTGTTTGATCTCTAAAATATTTTGATGTGCTATTTGGTCCTCCACCACTACATGAATGGTAAGTATATAATAAACACCGTCCATAGACCAAACATGGAGATCATGAGTGGACATTACACCTGGGATTTTGGTAATCTCCTTTTGAAGCATTTGGGTGTTCATTTCGCCTGGTTTAGCTTGCAAAAAGATGCCAATCGTTTTCTGAAAGTTTTTCATCACATTATAAAGTATGAATAGGGTAAAGACTATAGAAAAAAGCGGATCCAAAATGGGAAGGTTCCAAAAAAGCATGATGGTTCCGATCAATAAAATACCCACCCAGCCCAGTACATCTTCCCATAAATGCCAGGAAACTACTTTTTCATTGAGTGTTTTACCTCGTTTTAATCTAATGGCTGCCACACCGTTAAATAATATGCCCAATATGGCCAGTCCGATCATTCCTTCTACTTTGGGAGTTTCGGGTTGTAATAACCTGGGTATTGCCACGAATAATATTACAATGGATCCGATAATCAACACCGAGCCATTGATAAATGCTCCCAGCAAGGAAAATCTTCGGTAACCATAGGTATATTTTTCATCTCTTTGTCGCTGAGATACTCTTTCCAACCGCCAGGATATTCCCAATGAAATACTATCACCCAAGTCATGTAAAGCATCAGATAGAATAGCCACACTATTGGTTAGAAAACCCCCGAAGATCTCAATAATGGTAAATGCCAAATTCAGAAAAAAAGCTACTTTGATGTT
>JAPUIM010000505.1 GCA_027297025.1 Bacteroidota bacterium
GGATCGTTTCGACAAGGTCCAGTCCGCCGGACATCACATAGGGGCCGTTTGGTGCGATGAAAATGGTCGGCTCCCTGTTCTGGTCAATACGATCGATGTCATCAACGGTATAGCTCAGAGCCCCGGAGGGACACTTTTGAATAGTCTTAATGATCTCATCAGCACCCGCAGAATCCGGGTAGATCCATGGCTCCTCTTTTAAATGGAAAACCGAAGCGAGACCATCGGTGCAGTAGCCGGCATGAGCACAAATGCCACGGTTATCGTGAATAGTGATTTTCTCACCCAGATAATTTTCCCGCTTGTCATCAACGCGCCCTTCAAGTTTCGCCGATGAGAATCCATTTTTTGCATGTGTTCCATCGCAAAATGGCTTGTTAGCGGACCCGCCGCATCGACAGAGAGCCATCGTCTCCAAGGTTTCCACAGGTCCTTTTTGACTAGCGAAATTCTTGAGACCATTCACTAAATAGGGCCCATCAGGAGTTGGTGTAATGCTCGGATTCTTATCTGAATTCATTTTAATTTAGTTTCGTATCCAAAATCCAAATTCCGTTATCAAAAGTTTGCGATCCTTACGATGCCATTTTTACCGGAACCTCCGGATCTTTGGTTATCGATTTTTGAGATTCATGATGGTCAATCCTTCTGAATGGACTAAGAATAAGCTTCATAACATCAATAAACCTCATATACCGGCTAAACTTGCGAACCAGTTTGTAGGTTTCGATCGGCCGGAAGAAGATCCTGTAGGCGAATAGAATCAGGTATCCCTTTTTGCGAGCTCGATGGACCACGTCGCCCGGAAGAACTGTTGGATCTATTTCGGAACAACGGAACCATTTATCCCAATCGCGTTCATCATCAATTAAACCTCTGGTGAGGTATTCCTGCCAAAGCGGTGTACCACGGTATACACAAAGTCGGTTAAACCCAAATGTATCCAGCTTCAACCTGGCAGCAAATTTAAAACTCTGGATTATGTCTGATTCGGTTTCTTCCGGAGATCCAACCAGGAAGAATCCATGTGCATTCTTGATGCCATATTTTTTAGCCTCCTTGACAGCATGTTCAATTTGGTCCAGGGTTTGGTCTTTTTTAAGTCGATCCAGAATTCTTTGAGTGCCTGACTCTACTCCAAAGGCCAGGAATCCGCAATTGGCTTTACCCATTATTGGAAACTGATTGATGGCCACAGAATCAACTCTTCCTTCACAACCCCAACTGAATTCAAGCTTTCTTTCAATGATTCCTTCACAGATGGCTTGAATACGTCTATGCTTCAGTAAGAAATGGTCATCTGTCATATAGATGGAGCGATACCCCTGGTCATGCAACTGCTGCATTTCACCCAGTACATGTTCGGCCGACCTGCATCGCCATTTTCCTCCCGCCAAGGCAGGAATATCACAGTATATACACTTATAGGGACATCCCCTGGAAGTTTGTATGGTGCAGAATTTGTCCATTGATAGTACAGCAGGCACATCCAGGGGAAGTGATTCTATGTAATTAATGGGCAGGGTTTGCCGGTCAGGGTATGGGAATTTGTCCAAATCCTGTATAATAAGTCGACCCGGGTTTCTTATAACTTCGTCTCCCGCTCTCCAGACAAGATTGCCAACAGCGGAAGGATTATCAATATTATCCAGAAAGTCAGGAAGCAATTCTTCGCCTTCACCAACTCCCACGAAGTCGATAGATGAACAGTCTTTTAGAACATTCACAGAGTTATATGTGGCAAAGGTCCCTCCTACTATGATAGGAATATGGGGGGTGCGCTCTTTCAATTTCCGGGCCATACTCTTGAGATGTTCGTAAGAGGTTGTGGAAAGGAACGATAATGCAATTACATCGGGATCTTGATCTACCGCGTCCTGGGCAATGTGTTCCTCCTTCATGAATGGATGACAGGTGTCGTACATGACCACCTCATGTCCGTGTTCCCTGATCACTGGAGCCAAGGTTTCAATACCCAGCGCAGGAAAGGCCATGACACTCATGGAATCTTCCTTACTGGTAATAGGTTTCTTTTGTGGGAGGAGGTGGTAAAAATCTTCATCCCTGACATAAACTAAAAATACCTTCATCTTTTTTTTATTTAAACAATCCCAGGGATGTTAGCTCCTTGGAAATTTACATGCCATTTTTGAACGGAAAATGCAAATACTGTACCATATTAATTCGGGTGCAAATATCATCATTTTCAACAACATAAAAAAATTAGTGAATGGTACTATCAAGATCAGAAAAAGAAGCGAATAGAAGATGACGATTGACAAGGATCGGAGCTGAATATAGGTAACACATACAAAGAACCGGAGGAATAATTCCTTGATTTTGAAGAAATGAAGGGTAATTTGATACTTTATAAGTCTTATAGATTTAAATTCCCAAAAATTACCTGACCATGAAAAATTTGACATTTTTATTAATGTTTTTTTACCTGATATCATTTCAGCACTGTACTGGCCCTAAAACCAGTGGGGACAAAGAGGTCATCAACAATGATTACCTTGATTATTCCGGCCGGGACGACCTATTAACTGGAGGAGTCAAAATGATCCCGATAAATACGCCTAAAGGAGAATTTAGGGTGTGGACCAAAAGAGTGGGTAATAATCCAAATATAAAGGTGTTGTTACTTCATGGAGGCCCGGGCGCTACCCATGAATATTTGGAATGTTTTGATTCGTATTTCCCCAATGCTGGAATTGAATATTATTATTATGATCAATTGGAATCTGCTTATAGTGATCAGCCATCTGATAGTAGTCTTTGGAATTTAGACCGATTTGTGGACGAAGTTGAGCAGGTAAGAAAAGCACTAGGTTTAGATAATACTAATTTTTACATTTTGGGACATTCCTGGGGAGGACTTTTGGCTGTGGAATATGCATTGAAATACCAGGATAATTTGAAAGGACTGATAATTTCCAACATGGTATCTTCAATCCCAGATTACATAAAATATGCAAATGATGTCCTGGGGCCAAAACTTGACCCCGAGGTTTTAGCAGAAATCAAAGAATTGGAAGCAAATCTGGACTTCATTAACCCAAGGTATAGTGAGCTAATTTACACTCACTATTACCCGGAACATGTTCTCAGAATGCCGCTGGAAGAATGGCCTGATCCTGTTAATAGGGCATTTGCCAATATAAATGGGGAAATGTATGTTGCTATGCAAGGCCCCAGTGAATTTGGTGTGGTTGGAGATGCAAAATTGAAGGACTGGGACAGGAAAACAGATTTACTAAATATAAAAGTGCCCACTTTAACCATTGGTGCGGCCCATGACACTATGGATCCGAAGCACATGGAATGGATGGCCTCTGAAGTGCAGCAGGGAAGATATTTGCATTGTCCCGATGGTAGCCACTTCGCCATGTATGATGACCAACAAACCTACTTCCAAGGCCTAATTCAGTTTATCCTGGAAGTAGATGGTGGAAATTTTAAATAATAAAATTGAAATAAGATTCGAGTTAATACTTTTTACTGACCTTTTGATTTCCTGTACTAATAGGACAAAGAATTCACAAATAATTAAATTAATTGCCCGTAATAAAAAGCCGGAAGTAATTTGAATCCACTGACACATGAAAATTTATTATTAAAGAGGCAAATAAAATACCTGGCTGTACTTGGTTTATTTGTGGTTCTTTTTGCATGTCAGGAATCCGGTCGCCCTTCAGATCGTGGACTGGCCAACACAAATTCCAAAATATCCAAAGGGAACTTGACTATTGCCACCGCGGCCAATGTTCAATTTGCCATGCAGGAATTGATCAGAACATTTACCCAAGAAACAGGCATCAAGTGCCACATGATTCTAAGCTCATCCGGTAAACTTACTGCCCAAATTAATGCAGGAGCTCCTTTTGATGTATTTGTCTCCGCCGATGTAAAATATCCCCAGGAGCTATATGAAAACGGTTTGACCCAAAAACCACCTGAAATATATGCCTATGGGAAATTAGTTATTTGGTCCTTCAATGAGCCTATAGACTCCTCTTTTGAAAGACTGGCCAGTGAAAAAATACAGTATATAGCCATTGCTAATCCCAAAACCGCCCCTTATGGAGCGGCAGCAGTGGAGGCTTTAAAGCACTATGGAGTTTATCAAACGACTAAGGAGAAGCTGGTTTTTGGAGAGAGCATTGCTCAGACCAATCAATTTATTTTCTCCCAATCGGCAAACCTGGGTTTTACCGCAAAATCTGTAGTCCTTTCAACATCAATGAAAGGCCGTGGATATTGGATGGAAGTAGAAGAAGCTGCTTACTCGCCTCTAGCTCAGAGTGTAGTAGTAATTAAACGACCTGAAGCCAACCAAGCTGAGGAAGATGCTGAAAAGTTTTACAAATTCCTTTTTTCAAAAAAAGCCAAAAGTATATTAGTAGATTTCGGTTATCAAGTTGAGGATTGATCAATGAATACACTTCGGGCAGAGATAACATCAGTAAAGGTCCATGGCAATTTGTCATTGGTAGAACTTCATTTGGAAGGGACTACCTTAAAATCCATTGTCATAGAAACACCCGCTACTGCCTCCTACTTGAAAAAAGGAAACACCATCAATGTCCTATTCAAGGAGACTGAAGTTATCATTGGCAAAGGCAAAGGCCAACCCATCAGTTTGCGAAATATATTGGATTGCACTATTACCAATATTGAGAAGGGTGTATTGTTAAGTAAACTCTCGCTTAAATTTAAGGGGCATTCAATTGCTTCTATTATAACTACAAATGCTGTAGAACATCTGGACTTGAAAAAAGGAGAGCAAATAACCGCGATGATCAAGACCAACGAAATCATGTTGTCTGATTGATGGTTTGGGGACCCATCATATTGACCTTTAAACTGGCACTGATCGTGACTTTCTTGTTATTGCTGATTTCAATACCCCTGGCTTATTGGCTGGCTTTTTCCAGGACCAGGGTAAAACCTGTTTTCGAAACCCTGGTCAGTATGCCATTGGTTCTGCCACCAACGGTAATTGGTTTTTACCTACTCATTGCCTTCAGCCCAGCTTACCCGTTGGGTAACTTTCTGAACGAAGTCTTGGGTTTACAAATGGTTTTCACTTTCGAAGGGTTGGTGATGGCTTCGGTTATTTACAGCCTGCCCTTTATGGTACACCCCATTCAAGCGGGTTTCAGGAATTTACCGGCATCTCTGACTGAAGCTTCATATGTATTGGGTAAATCCAAAACAACCACCCTTTTCAAAGTGTTGCTGCCTAATATAAAGCCTTCTTTATTGACTGGAATTGTACTAGCTTTTGCCCATACTATTGGAGAATTCGGAGTGGTTCTAATGATCGGTGGTAGCATCCCCAATGAGACCAAAGTGGCATCCATTGCTATTTACGAGGAAGTGGAAGCTTTGAATTATGGACAAGCCAATTACTATTCTCTTTTCCTGTTTATAGTGACATTTGTGATCCTTCTCATGGTTTATCTGGTCAATGGTGGGTATTTAAGAAGAATCTGGAAATGATACGGTTTTCTTTACATAAAAAATTGAAAGCTTCAACCGGCGATATGCAGCTCGATGTTGAATGTCATATTGACCAAGGCAAATTGGTCACTTTATTTGGAGAGTCAGGGGCGGGGAAAACTTCCATCCTTAGAATGTTGGCTGGTCTGTTAATGCCGGAGAAAGGAACCATTGAGGTAAACAACTCGGTTTGGTTGGATACTCAAAAAGGTATAAATCTGAAACCCCAACAAAGAAAAACGGGCTATGTATTTCAAGATTATGCCCTATTTCCCAACATGACGGTAAAGGAAAATCTTGAGTATGCTTTGGATAAAAACCAGGATATAGGAATTGTAAAGGAATTGATAGAAATAATAGAACTTACCGACCTGCAGGATAGGAAACCGGAAACACTTTCAGGAGGACAAAAGCAAAGGATTGCTCTGGCCAGGGCCCTGGTGAGGCAACCCCAGATCCTAATGCTGGACGAACCACTTTCAGCTCTTGACCGTGCAATGCGGACAAAGTTGCAAGATTATATTTTACATGTCCACCGGAAATATAATCTTACCACCATCCTGGTGAGTCATGAAATGAGTGAAATATTTAAATTATCCGACGAAATACTGGTACTGGAAAATGGAACAATCACCAGACAAGGCACTCCTATGGATATTTTTACTAACCGGCATATCAGTGGAAAATTCCAGTTCACCGGTGAGATCCTTCATATCGAAAAAGAAGACATCATTTATATTATTTCTGTATTGATAGGTAATAACCTGGTCAAAGTGGTTGCAGACCAAAGTGAGGTCCAACAGTTTTCCATCGGAGAAAAAGTACTGGTAGCCTCCAAAGCCTTCAATCCCATGATCGAAAAAATTAATCACTGAAATTAATGCATTGGGTAAATGCAGTTTACTTTATGGAAGAGTTTCCGGAAAACACCAAAGCCTATATTAAAGGGGAAATAGACTATGGTGACCGGGGGCGGAACACTGTTGAAATGGGGATCAAGACAACTCCAACCATA
>JAPUIM010000506.1 GCA_027297025.1 Bacteroidota bacterium
AATCTGGTTTTCCTATATCCTCTTACATTAAAGTTGCGAACCCCATTCAATATTTGGGCTTGATAGAATTCATAATTCCCAAAATTATGACCGGCACCTACTCTTATGGCCAGGGTCAGGGGGGCTGGGAGCCGGATGGTCTGATAGAGAGAGAGGCTTCCCAAAAACCTGGTATAATCTTCGGAGGCATTGTTATTGCCGGTATATCCCCTAAGATCAGTTTCAAAATATACACCACTTAAGGGCATGGCAGGGTTATTCCTGGTGTCATAGCTGAATTGCAAAATACCCCCGGTATAGGTTTTGAACTTGAAGAAATTACTGGAAAGTGTATCACTAAAATCTAATATGAACCGGTCTTCTCCATCATATTCTTCTTCCGCTTCAAATCCCTGCCAGTGGAAACCAAATCCGAATTCTGCTTTTTTGCCCAACCGTCTGGATAGAATAGTTTCAGTAGAGTATAAAGTGAATTGGGTGCGATAGTAATCAATGGCTACGTCGACATTGGTCACCTGATCAATATTCTGTATATACCGGGAATCATTACCAAATCCGAAAAAGTTTGAGGTGAAGCTGGGGGCAAAGGCATCCAGGTTGAACAGAACATCCCATTTTCCGAATACCCCGGTAAACCGTCCTTTGTACTTAAAGTCCCAGGATATGGTATTGGTCCCCAAACTTCCAAACACAAAATGGCTGCTGCGAAAGGGATCCTTCCTAAACCCGTGCACCATAGCGAAAGTACCAGCTCCAACCGTGAACCCATCATCAGTATTATATCCAGCTATAAATAAGGGCGCCACTACATCGTACAGAAATTCCTGCCTATTGTAGTGGTTTATTTCCGGATCTTTGGAAGTGCGATCACGGCTCTCGCTACCCAACTGCAAAATATTTCCTTCCTTGGTATCGTAGACATGGGTTTTTTTCTTTATGCCGGCAACTTTAGAATCATCGGTAATTTTATCCTCTCCTTCACCGCCAATTACCCGCACTCTGGGGCCTTTTTTTACTGAGCCACTAATTTCAAACTCATCGTCTCCATCCAACCCAAATAATCGAATGTCTTTAGTCTCACTGGTTTTAAAGGTGCGTTCATAAAGCAACTTTTCCCGATCCTTCTTTTTAGAGATCTTGTACATCTGTACCCGGGTGTTTTCATCGTCCAATCGTTCCACTTTGAATAGCTCCCGTTTGTGTGATCCATGCACCGTCACTTCCTTGGACAAAAACAGGTAATGCTGCAGGGCAAATTTTTTGAGGTTTTGTCGTCGGGATTTCAATTTATTGGTGATCTCTTCCCCCCGGAGGTCATAAATGGGATCAGGCCATTCACGGATAGCAGATTCGATAACCTCATCAGTCATATTTGTTTGGAGTTCCTCAACAATAGACATCCAATCTTCCCGATCGGGCTGATTGAGAAAATCCCGGTCGAGCCATCGCGCATTGTACATAAATCCAGGGGTATTTTTGAGATCATAGTCGAATCCCTGAAATTTAGGTAGGGCCCATTTACGCTTGGCAATGCCCATCAGCAGGCCATTGTTTATGAAAAAAATCTGGTCCCGGTCACGGGGAATGGGGCGGAACATGGTGCGTTTGCCCTGATCAAAACTGGCCCATCTCCATTGGTCATCGTGCCGGTCCCAATCACCTATCAACAGATCGAACATCCTGGATTTCAGTACCCAATCCTGGTCCACATAATTGTCATTATCCTTGTGCAGTTTTTTCAACATTTTGGCAGTGGAAATGATGTCCTTTGAATTTCCAAAATTGGGTAAATCCGAAGCATCTCCTGCCGGCCGTTCTTCATACAGGCACATGGTATTAGCAAAATCATCCCGGTAAGGGCCCAAACGGGGATCGTCAGGGACAAAAACGGCCATGGGATTGGTATGATAAACTCCCGCTGCCTCAGCCATGGTGGGCACCACAAATGCACCATAGGGATGGGAGGCCGATATCTGGTCTTGCACCAAACCTGCAGCAAAGGTTTCTTGTAATGCCGGTGGTACCGCTTTAATGGCATATTTTTCAATGGACCTTAGGACATACTGCTTCCCATCGGAAGCCTCCAGACGCAGGGAGTTGGTTTGGAATCCTCCACCCCGTTGTATGATCTTTAACCCACCGTGCTCTGATCCGATGTCAAAAACCGGAACTGTATGCTCGGCGGCCCAAACCTGGCGATAATTTTTTCCCAACAGCCAATGTTTGCCGGTTTTGATCAAGTACTGCTGACTGGCACTGGTAGTAACCACACTGTCCTTCAGATGATCGTATCTTTGGGCAAATTCTTCTCCACTGACGGGAGGAACAAAAGGTTTGCGCATCAATTCCTTTTCGAACAATACCTTACCGTCACCACCATCAGGTGTAATAAATTGCATATCCACCCGGCCATCTTTATAGAAGTCGAGCCGGGCGAATCCAACCTGAGATTGAGCAAACTGTGCATATTCTTTCTTTTTCACATCGGTGGTTTTAACCCCTGCGCCACTTACGATGTAGTGGATATCATTGTTGGTGCTGTACTGTAGGGAATGTTCATGTCCTGAAGCGTGGATTACATTGGGATATTTTTCAAAGGCCTCTATCATCAACTTCCTAATCGCCTTGTATTTGGGATGATGAATGTCCTGAATATTTCCAATATAACGACGGTAGAGTGGGTAGATAGAACCAATGATGGGAAGGGGTATATATAGACTTTTATTGGCGTCAGTAAGTGGAAATAAGTGTTGTCGAAAAGTGAAATAACCCCCATGAGGGCCATAGGTGTAAATGGGGTGGTGACCTACTACAATCACTTTTTTATGAGCATTTCGCTTCAAAATATCCTCCATCCTTTCCAGTACTTCAAAGGTATTTTTGGATTCACATCCCTGTTCCTTTCTGGGTTTGTCCCATGGATGCAGCGTCCATTGAGAGTCGATAATTAAAAGGGTTATTTCCTTATTGAGTGAGATCTCAACTGGCCCACCACAGGCATCTTCCGGATGGAAAATGTCGAGGCTGTCCATGTAGGCCTCTACAAACGCGGCTTGGTTTAAAATATATTTCCATCCTTTGCTACCACCTTTGGCCCAGTCGTGATTGCCGGGTATTAACACCTTGATACCGGGATAGCCCTTAAGGATGTCCAACTGACCGGTGATTGATTTTTCCGCAGCTTCCCGGTTTTTATGTCCCGGGGGAGGCATTCCCTTAGAATAAATATTATCACCCAAAAAAACCACTGCGCTGTTAGATCCAGCTCCATGTATTTGCTGTTGGAGTAGTTTGATGTTGGGAGTATTGCCGACATAGGGTTCACCGGCATCTCCAATCAAAAAAATAGTGTAAATCCGGTCCTCTTTTTTGCCGCCATTTTTGGTGCCGTTAGGGTTATTGGAAAAGACCGAATAGGAGGAAAAGAAAAAGTTGGTTAAAAAAATTAATATAAAAAAATTCCGCATGTGAAAACCCTCATTCTAACAATGATCTAAACTAGGATAAAATATAAGTAAAAGTTGAATTTTATCATAAATAGTGCTGTCAGAATGGCGACATTAGCTTTTTTACTTCAATTTGATTCTAAGTCCTGTTTATATTTGAACTCCAGGATGTAACCATCGCCGGTCCTTCCTTCACTGGCAATATACATATCCCCATTAGGTGCAAAGCATATGCCTTCGGGTTGTTTGTAGGTTTTAGGATGTAAGCGTATAAACTCTTCAATTTCAAATTCAGGATTGACCACCACTAAAACCCTGCCCACAGATGCCAGGATATAATATCGATGTTCCAAGGGATGCCAGGCAATAGCGGAAGGGGAAAAATCAGTCTGTTTTTTATCTTCAGCCTCTGTTTTAAGGAATTTCTTAATATCCTTTTTGGTAATGCTGAACAAAGGTTTATCGACAAATTGCTGTTCTTTAATTTTGAATCCGTACACCGCCTTGCCTTTAACTTTTTTTTCATCAATTTCTCCTTGACCCTTGCAGGCTATAAGCAACAAATCCAGTTGGGGATGGTAACCCAGTCCTTCTGCATCGTTTTTTATTGATAGTGGTGTTTCAATTTTCTCTGTGGAGACTTCAGTTTCTTGTTCTGTGGAGAACTTAAATAATTGCCCGTCACTTCGCAGAACATAAGCCATATTATCAATTATTTCCACTCCTTCATAGTCGCCACTTTTATTAAACTTGATCCTTTGTATCACTTTTTTTTCCTGGAGACTATATACATACAGTTTGCCCTCTTCGTCTTGAACACAAGCCAACATTTGTGGACCATAGTAGGAAATTCCGGATATTTCTTCCAGTTCATAACCCATAAAATATTTTTGGTCGGGTTGATCCAGATCATATCCGAATTTTGACTTGATAAAATTGGAAGAATAGGGAGGCTGTGGTTTCTTGGTCAATTGTTCACAACTGGCGCCTAGTTGAAAAGCGAGGAGTAAAAGCGGCAACAATAATTTGTGATTTTTCATGAAAAGTGACGGGAAACAGGTATCATAAAACCCTAATATCCAAAAAATTTAAACAATACTTAACCGGAAATTTAACTGGTATTATGAACATATTTATTAAATTTAGTACAAATTTTAACCAAAAGGCGGAGAATTTTGTTACAATATGAATGTGAGTTTCTGAGTTTTATAAATAAATAAAACCGGGCTATGATCGTTGATACAGATATATTAAAAAGAGTCAGTAAGTATGTAGAAGACCTATTGGAAAAGAATGTTTCTGATGTGTATACCTATCACAATTTGGGACACACCCAAGATGTGGTAGAAGCCGCCAAGCTAATTGGGGAGAAAACTGATTTAGATCAGGATGCTATGGAGGTGGTTTTATTAGCCGCTTGGTTTCACGATACCGGGTTTCACAAACACCATACTGACCATGAAGATCAAAGCAAAGAATTGGCGAAGCAATTCTTGGAAGCTGAAGAACTAGATCCCGCTAAAATAAATAGAGTGGTGGGCTGTATTGAAGCCACCAAGATGCCTCAGAACCCTAAGTCATTGGAAGCCCAGGTGTTATGTGATGCTGACCTCTATCATCTTTCTAGCGATCAATATTTTGAAAAATGCCAGTTGATGCGCGAGGAATTCATCACCACCAAGAATAAGAAGTTCGAAGAAAGGGAATGGTTGGAAGAAAATGTAAAGTTTTTTGAGGAACATATTTATTTCACAGAATACGCACGTCAGATGTTCACTCCAAATAAGGAGAGGAACGTTAAGGGGATCAAGAAAAAGTTGAAAGCCTTGAAAAAAGATGATAAGTACCTGAAGGAATTGGAGAGGACCATTGAGAAATTAAAAGCCAAAATTGCCAAAGACAATGAACTCCGGCCGGATCGCGGAAGGGAGACCATGTTTAGGACCACCTCTAAAAATCACCTTCAATTAAGTGCGATGGCTGATAACAAGGCCAATATTATGATATCAATCAATGCCATCATCCTCTCCATTGTAGTATCGGTCTTGATTAGGAAATTCGAGGAAAGTCCATTTCTGATAGTTCCTACCTTGGTATTGACTTTGGTATGCCTGCTAACTATCGTATTTGCTATTTTGGCTACACGACCAAATGTTTCCAGGGGTACGTTTAGCAAATACGACATCATCAATAAAAAGACCAACCTGCTATTTTTTGGAAATTTTCATAGTGTGTCCCTCGATGACTATGAGTGGGGAATGAAAGAAATGTTGAAAGATGGCGATTATTTGTACAGCAGTTTGATAAGGGATATCTATTTTCTGGGGGTAGTATTAGGTAGGAAGTATAAGCTGCTGCGTATATGCTACACCCTGTTCATGTATGGGTTTGTGATTGCCGTTCTCTCGTTTATTATTGCCATCGCATTCTTTCGGTAGAAATGGTCAATCAGTCAAGACCTGTTCTTCTTCTCTGTTTTTTAGCCATTCATAAATCTTGGTTTGGGCCCGAATGGCTGGATCTGAGGGTTTGGTAGGAACCGCAACATTATGATTATTTTGGTCCAATAAAGTGGCTTTGACATTGTCCTTCAATTGCCACTCAATTATCTTAATGAGATCTTGTTTGAGTTTTGTATCATAAATGGGATAAATCACTTCAATTCGGTGGTATAAATTTCTTTTCATCCAGTCAGAAGAACCCGCATATAGCTCATCCTGTCCATTGTTGTGGAACCAAAAAACCCGGGCGTGTTCTAAAAATCCATCGACCAAGCGCCTCACCTGAATGTTTTCACTTTGTCCCTCCACCCCAGGTACCAGACAACAAATTCCCCGCAAAAGCAGATCGATGGTTACTCCCAGGTTGCTTGCCTCATATAACTTATTGATCATCACTTTGTCTTCCAAATTGTTGAACTTTAGAATAATCCTACCCGGTTTATTATTCCTGGCAAAAGCAATTTCCCGGTCTATCATTTCCAAAAACCGGCTTTGTAAATTGAATTGGGAGACCAGTATATGTTTAAATTCCCCGGGATCTTTTCGCCGGTATAGGTATTTGAATACTTTTTCCACCTCCTCCATCATTTCTGGGTGGCAGGTCAATAATCCATGGTCGGCATAAATACCGGCGGTAACTTCGTTAAAATTACCGGTGCCTAGAAAGGAAAAATATTTGGCCTTCCCTTTCAAATCCTTTCTTTTGATCAAGGCCACTTTGGCGTGGACTTTTAAACCAGGAATACTGTAGATAATCCTAATCCCCGCTTCCTCCATTTTTTGTGCCCATCGAATATTGTTTTCCTCATCAAATCGTGCTTTTACTTCCACAAAAACTGTTACATCTTTGCCATTTTTAGCCGCACTAATTAAAGCGTGCGCGATCAGCGAATCTGCAGCGATTCGATAAAGGGTCACCTTAATTTCCTGAACAAATGGATCCACAGCCGCCTCATTAAAGAACCGAAGGACGTAATCGTAGCTATGATAGGGAAAGTGAAGCATATGGTCCTTTTTAGCAATTGAGTCAAAAATCGAGGGACACTGGTCCAATTCCTTTATCTGAATTTCCGATAATCTGGGGGCTTCAAGTTGGGGCTTTAAGGGGTTTGGCAATTTCATCAGGTCGTTGAGATTGTGGTACCTTCCTCCCGGAACCAAATCGTCGCTGTTCAATTCAAAAACCTCCACTAAAAAATCGAGGAGTTGTTCGGAGATTTTATTATCATATAAAAATCGTGAGGGTACTCCAATATTGCGTTTGGTTATTTGCTTTTTAATTTTATCTACCAAATCTCCGGAATATTCATCTTCTATATTCAAATCTGCATCCCGGTTTAGTTTTATACTGACACATTCCTGTATTTCATGTCCGGCAAAAACAAACTCCAAATTATTCCTGATGATGTCATCCAGGGAGATCATACAATAACAGCCGTCGAGCTGAGGTAATGACAAAAATCTGGGAAGATTTTCCGAGGGGATGTTTAAATAGGCATATTGAACTGGTTCTTTTTTACCGGATATTTTTTTAAGTCTTAAGGCAAAATACAAGGCTCTGTTATTAAGAAAATAATTTTCCTTATGTTTTGGGTCAATGATAGCAGGTTGAAGAAATGATAATACTTTGCTTTTAAAGTAATGATCGATAACTTTTTTATGATCAGGAGGGATATCCTGATCCCCCATGTAAATATGGATATGGTGTTCTAATAACTTTGGTAAAAGGTCCTCCCTTAGGGTCTTTCCATATTCTTCCAATTGGGTATTTACCTTATTATGAATCTCTTTCAGGAGCTTTCCAGGCTTAATTTTTAATTGTTTGTTGATCTTTTTTTTACCGATGTCGGATAAACTTCTCACCGAAGCCACCCGGACTCTAAAAAATTCATCGAGATTAGATGAATAGATCCCCATAAATTTTAATCTTTCATACAGAGGAAGAGATGGATCCTGGGCCTCCATTAACACCCGTTGGTTAAACGAGATCCAGCTAAGATCGCGATCATAATATGTATAAGAGTCCATGGGCTGTAGTTAGGCCAACCGATAATCTAAGTGTAATATTAACACTTTTAGTGTCTTGGACTATTATGAGATTTTTAAATTTTATGTGGCGAGAACTGGGGGTGGATTAAACACCCCCTTTAAATTCAATCAACATTTGTTTAAACTGGCTGGCCTTTACATAACCCAATTGTGGATTGATGTTTTCAAATTTCTCATCGATAAAAATAATAGTGGGGTATCCTATAACTTTAAATGTTTTGGCCAGCTCCTTTTCGGTAGTTTCTTTGCCATTATAGCTGATTTTTTTGGTACTTTCTGCGTTTAACTTTACCGCATAGTAGTGCTGATTGACGTATTCAATTACATTTTGATCGGTAAATGTTGTCTTATCCATCAATTTGCAAGGTCCACACCATACGGTATATACATCTACGAATACTTTACGTGGTTCTTTTTTTACCAATTCCTGGGCTTGATCAATACTTACCCATTGGATTTTAGATGATGCCTGGTTTTTGGGTCGGTCTTCTTGGATAAACAAAAAGGACAAGAAGCCCAGGGATAAAAGAACAATGAGTGTTGTTTGCAATAAATTAGGATTTGAATTCATGATTATGGTGTGTTCTCAATTTATAAATCTCTTTTCAATTTCTCGTAATAAGTCTTCTCGATAATGTCGGCCTATGGGTATTTCTATATCTTCTAATTTTATGATGTTACCACTGATGTTATCTATTTTTTTTAGATTAACGATAAAAGATTTATGTGCCCTTTGAAAAATTTGTCCAGGCAATATTCTTTCCCAGTGTTTAAGTGTTTGTAAAATCAAGTGCGACCCATTACTTGTTACAATTTTTACATAGTCCTTAACTGCCTCAATGTATAACAACTCATCCAGATCTATCCGGTATATTTTTTTGTCGGACTTAAAGAAAACAAAATCACTTTCAGAATGATTCAATTCAGCATCAGATTTTTTTTCATTCTTTATAAGTTGCGGCTGCCTTTCAATTCTAACGATGGCCTTGTTAACCGCCATGAGAAATCTTTCAAACGAAAATGGTTTTAACAAATAATCTACGGCATCCAACTCAAATCCCTCTACAGCGTATTCGGAATAAGCGGTAGTAAAAATGGTTTGAGGAGGGTCCTTTAAGGATTTTAGAAAATTCACACCGGTGAGTTTTGGTAATTGAATGTCAAGGAAAAGTATATGTATTTGATGCTTTCGGAGTTCTTCAATAGCATCCAAAGCATTGTTACATACCATGATCAACTGTAGATTACTGAGATCACCAATATATTTTTTTAATACTT
>JAPUIM010000507.1 GCA_027297025.1 Bacteroidota bacterium
TTGATTGGGAGCATGAATTCAGTACCATACATCCTATGGTTCCCATTCCTAAGGTGTTTACGAACTGTCTTCGGGTAAAATTATTTTTCATTGTGGAAGGTTAACGTTGTTGTGATTATTTACCCTGGATCAAATTATCAAATATTTCCGGTTTATCTAAATGGGTAAAAAATAGGTGAGATTATATTTCGATGGTTTGCTAGATTTAGGTTTGAAAAAATTAAACAATAAAAAAAGCCTATCAAATTTGACAGGCTTTCGGTTGCAAAAAAGTTAAAGAGTATATATTAAATTACTTTGACATTTACTGCGTTCAATCCTTTTTTACCTTCCTTTAGCTCAAATTCTACACTGTCACCTTCACGAATTTCATCAATTAATCCTGAAACGTGTACAAAATGATCCTTGTTTGAGCCTTCTTCGCTAATGAATCCAAATCCTTTAGATTCATTGAAGAATTTTACTGTTCCTTCATTCATTTGTTTAATGTTTTAAAAAAAATAAAGCGCAAAGATAGTCTTAAATCAATTATCCAAAAGTTTTTTGCGAATTAATTTTATTTTTGAGCAGAACATTCTTTAGATGAGCAGAGAAAAGTTGAATAGTCTTGTCATCTTTTTCCTGGCTGCCCGGATGAGAACCGTTATGAAATGGATATGGTTCCTGGAAATTGGGGATTTATACACTGAGTCCTTGCTCTAAATAAAAATTGTGTAATGAACTGGAGTTTGCCCTGGTACTTCTACTCGGTCCAGCTCATGTGATAGTTGGGGTCAAGATATTGGAGGGCCTCTTCAGTGAGGAATAACGGCCTAAAAGTATCCAACATCACTGCCAACTCTTTGGTTTCTTTGGCTCCCAGGCTTTTTTCTACTGTACCCGGGTGAGGACCATGAGGAATGCCTCCGGGGTGCAGGGTGAAAGATCCCCGCGAGATGCCCTTGCGGCTCATGAAATTGCCATCCACATAATACAGCACTTCGTCGGAGTCGATGTTGGAATGGTTGTAGGGGGTGGGGATGGCTTTAGGGTGATAATCAAATAACCGGGGTACGAAGGAGCAGATCACAAAATTGTGGGCCTGGAACATCTGGTGTACCGGCGGCGGTTGGTGCACCCGCCCGGTGATGGGTTCGAAATCGTGTATGGAGATGGCATAGGGGTATAAAAATCCGTCCCAGCCCACCAGGTCAAAGGGACTCTGGTCGTACAGATAGTGGTAGAGGTGGTCAGCCTTTTTGATCTTCATCAAATATTCTCCCTTTTGGTCTTCCGTTATCATTTCCTGGGGAGGACGAATGTCGCGCTCGCAGTAGGGCGAATGCTCCAGCAGCTGGCCCAGCTCATTGCGGTAACGTTTCACCGTTTCCACTGGGTTGGCCGATTCGATGATCATTATTTTCACCGGTCCGTCATCCAATTCCAGTTTGTAAATGGTGGTGCGGGGTATTACCACGTAATCACCCTGCTCGATGCGCAGTTTTCCAAACTGACTTAACAAATAACCACTACCATCATGGATGAACAATATTTCATCGGCTTCGGCATTTTTGTAAAAATAATCCATGGTCCTGCTTGTAGGACAGCAAATGGCCAGGGATACATCGTTGTTTTTTAACAATACCTTGCGGGCGCCCAGGAAATCCTCACCGGTCTCAGTAACCTGGGAGGTGTCCAGATGGGTTTGCTTCAAGGGATAATCTTTGGCCAAGGGTGAGCGATAGGGTTCCGGATCCCCCAGGTCCTTGATCCGGGTGGGTGGGTGGATGTGGTACAAATTGGAATAAATGCCGGAAAATCCTTTGGAACTCACCAGCTCTTCGGCATACAAGGAGCCGTCGGGCTGCCGGAATTGGGTGTGTCGTTTGGGGGGTATTTTCCCCAGTTTGTAGTAATAGGCCATATTATTTTTGGGCGATCAGGTCTTCTGCCCGGTCAAATAGTTTCAAAGCTTCCATAAACACCTCATTGGTTTGGTTGAAAATAGGATAGAATCCCTTATTGTCCCATACCCTGCGGGCAATCTGGGCTTTTAGGTGTATTTTGATCAACTCTTTGCCACCGTTAAATTCCCCCATATTAAAGGGGACATCCACACCTTTAGCGGTGGCTACTAACTCTTGCAACATTTCATCACTTACTTCAAAATTTTCCCGATAGTCTTTATAGTCCATTTTTTCCAATTCCGTCTTTTGCTTTTGATAATAGTTTAAAGTGTACTCACCAATGGCGTTGCTGGTAAACAGCCGGTTCAAATAGCGGGGATTGGAGCCGGTATCGACGGCCACAAAAACATCGGGAATGATGCCTCCCCCTCCATACACCAGGCGTCCACCAGAAGTCTTGAATTGTTTAGATTCATCTACTTTTATACTGTCTGAATAAAACAACTCGCCGTTTCCATAGCGGTTATAAACCCCGCTGTGGTAGTCCTCGGTCCCGTTTTCATAGGGTTTTTGGATTGAACGGCCACTGGGAATGTAATAGCGGGAAACCGTCAACCGCAATCCCGAACCATCGATCAAGGCGATTTGCCGTTGTACCAGTCCCTTCCCAAATGACCGCCGTCCCACGATCAGCGCCCGGTCATTATCCTGCAGCGCTCCTGAAACGATCTCAGAAGCTGAGGCGCTGCCTTGGTCTATCAACACTATCACCGGTTTTTCTTCAAAAATGCCTTCCCGGTGGGCCCGGGCTTCGGAGTCGTTGCGGGTCTCTTTTCCTTTGGTGTAAACGATCATGTCATTGCCCGGCAATAATTCGTCAACCACGTCGATGGCCCGGTCCATATAACCGCCGGGATTGCCTTGCAAATCCAGGATCAATTTTTCCATTCCTTGTTCCTTTAAATTGGACAGGGCTTCTTTGAATTCGTCATAGGTGGTTGTGGAAAAACGGCTGATCTTGATATATCCGATCTCCTCATCTACCATGTAATGCACGTCTACCGAATATTGAGGGATCTTATCCCTTATGATGGTGAAAGTCAACAATTCCTCTTCATACTTTCTTTTGATCTCCACTGTAACTTCTGATCCCTTGGGTCCACGTAACCGCTTGAAAACCCCGCGGTTTTTAATGCCTACACCGGCTACATTTTCTCCTTCTACCGTTATGATCTTATCTCCGGTTTGAAGTCCCACTTTTTCCGAGGGCCCTCCACTCAAGGGAGCTATTACATAGATGGTGTCCTTTATGATGGAAAACTCGATGCCTATTCCATCAAACGCCCCCTCCAATTCACTACGGGTAAGTTCCATTTCTTCTTTGGGTATGTATACTGAATGCGGATCCAGTTTTTCCAGCATCTCTACGATGGCCTCTTCCACCAAATTATCAGTGTCCACATCGTCCACATAGTCCTTATCAACGAAGGTGATTATCTCACGGAATTTGATGAGTGTGCTCAACAAGGCATTGCTGGGAGTTTTAGGATCGGCCATGGAAGCCCCTATAAAGATACCTGCGGCAATAGCCACCGCCAGTAGAAAGGGAAGGCGGACTGAATATTTGGAGTTATGAATGTTTTTCACTTTTCTATCATTAGCAAATAAAAATTTGCATGGCCGTAACCCATGCTGAATTCATCCGGTTTAAAAAAGATAAGTCTCTAAAAATACATTAAATCTGTAATTTAAATAAATCGACGAACATAAAATTGTCCCGGGTTTTATAATAACGGTCAAGCCCATGGATGGTTGGGGTCAGTAAATATTCAGCTTCATAAATGATGGTATATCAGAATTGAACATATTAATTTATTTAGATCGTAGAAGGATAAGGGTTGAATGGTGGGAGAATTTTGGCAACCGGGGAAACGCAACCATTCATTAATTCCCTATATTTGCAGCTGTTTGTAATGGGCAATATGGACATCACCAGACAAAAAAAGATCAATGAATTGGTTAATGAGAATTACGTGAATGCCTCAGTGCTTCACTATTTCGGTATCAAATTTTACCAGTATTCGGAAAAAACCCTGGAACAGGTTTGCCAGGAAAGAGGTTTAAACCAGCAGCAGTTGATTTCCAACCTGGAATCGGTGGGTGGCAAAACCAGTGATCACAAACTATTATTGACGGCTTTTCCGGTGGATATCATCATTGAATACCTGAAGCACATGCACTTTATTTTTATCAAACAACGCATGCCTTACATTGCCGATCTGATCTCCCATGCTGATGATAACACTTCCTACCAGAATGTCATCAAGGATTTGAGGTTTGTATTTCCACTGTTTGTGGAGGATTATATCCACCATATCTATGACGAAGAGGATACCTTGTTTTCTTATACCATGTTGTTGCATAATGCCTTGGATGGCCACTATAATCCTTCACAGCTTTATAGTGCTTGGGAGAAACATAACATTCAGGAGTACGCCGTGGCACATGATGCCCATAATGATGAAATGACCGGAATACGCAACATTACTGACAACTATAAAAGTAAAAATTCAGATCCACTACACATTAAGGTGTTGTATTCAGAATTACAGTCTTTTGAAGGGGAATTGATCACCCATGCCCGGGTGGAAAATGTACTATTATTTCCCAAAGCTTTGATGTTGGAAAAAGAAGTCAAGCAGTTGGTGCATGACCATGTGAAGTTGAATTAGTGTAATGGCCAGATTGATCGCAATTGATTACGGATTGAAAAGAGTGGGTTTGGCTATTGCCGATCCGCTTAAAATAATTGCCTCCCCCTATCAGACGGTCTCTACCCCGGAATTGGAAGATTTTCTATTAAGCTTTGATCAAAAAGAAGTCATTGAAGCATTTGTGGTGGGCATGCCTAAAAACCTTAAGAATGAAAGTACACAGGCCACAGAAATGGTGGAGAATTTTGTAAAACAATTAAAAACAAAATTTCCCGAAATACCTGTCCATCTTGTGGATGAGCGGTTTACCTCCAAAATGGCAGCTGATGCCATGATTGCAGGCGGGGCCAAAAAGAAAGACCGAAGAATAAAAGAAAATGTGGATAAAATTAGTGCGGCTATTATCTTGCAGTCTTTTTTAGATTTTAAAGTGTCAACATGATCTATCCAATAGTAATGTATGGCGATCCGGTGCTGAAACGAAAAGCCCGGGAAATTGAACATGGCTCACCGGAAGTGGTGGAGTTGGCCCGGGATCTGTTTGAAACCATGGAAGAGGCCAGTGGCATTGGCTTGGCTGCTCCCCAGATCGGAAAGAGCCTGCGCATGTTTGTGGTCAATGGTGCTCCCTTGGAAGATGAGGAAATGCTGGACTTTCATGGGGTATTCATAAACCCACAAATTGTAAATGAATTTGGTGATCCCTGGATGTTTGAGGAGGGTTGTCTCAGCATACCCGATATCCGGGAAGATATCAGCCGCATTGAAAAGATCAAAATTGAGTACTATGATGAGAATTGGGTGAAACAGCAAGAGGAATTTGTGGGCATGAAAGCCCGGATCATTCAACATGAGTACGATCATCTGGAAGGAATTCTTTTCACTGATTATCTTTCTGCTTTCAAAAAGCGCCTTTTGAAAGGAAAACTTACCAACATCAGTAAGGGTAAGGTGGAAGCCAAATACAAGATCAAGGCGCCATTGATGAAATAAACATTTTCTGTTTTAATCCTTACAATCATGCTCGGAATCAATTCCAAATTACCTCATACCGGCACCACTATTTTTACCGTAATGTCAAAAATGGCGTCGGATCATCAAGCCATCAATCTCTCTCAGGGATTTCCCGACTTCAAGGTTTCCTCGGATTTGATCTCATTGGTTAACCGCTACATGCAAATGGGGATGAACCAATACGCGCCCATGGAGGGGGAGCCGGAGTTGAGAAAGCAGTTAGGGCAGAAGATCAAACGGCTATACCACTGTGAGGTAGACCCCGATACTCAAATCACTATTACCGCCGGAGCCACAGAAGCGGTGTTTTCCGCTGTCAGCGCTATCGTCAACCCCGGAGATGAAGTGATCATTTTTGAACCTGCTTATGATTGTTATGTTCCTGCGGTACATCTAAACCAAGGGGTACCGGTGCCCATTCCCTTGGAATTGCCTGATTTTGAGATCAACTGGGATCTGGTAAAACAAAAGATCAGTGCCAAAACAAAATTGATCATTATCAATAGCCCTAACAATCCCTCCGGGGCGGTATTTTCTGCCAACGATCTAAGGCAACTGGCCGACCTGGTCCGGAATACCGATATATTGATCCTTAGTGACGAAGTATACGAACACATTATTTTCGATGGGGAAAGTCATCAAAGTATATTATTGCATCAGGAGTTGATGGAAAGAAGTATGGCAGTTTATTCTTTTGGAAAAGTATTCCACGCCACCGGATGGAAAGTGGGCTACTGCATAGCTCCCGCCTGGCTTACCAAAGAGATACGGAAAGTGCATCAGTTCATCACTTTTAGTGTAAATACACCCACCCAGTTCGCCTTGGCCCAGTACCTTAAGGACCACAACAATTATGAAGAATTGGCCATATTTTATCAAAAGAAAAGAGACCTGTTCCTGGATTTGATGAAAGGGTCCAGGTTTGTACCATTGAAATCTGCTGGCACTTATTTTCAGCTGTTTTCTTACCGTGATATTTCCGATAAACCCGATCTTGAGATGGCGGAACATTTGACCAAAAAGGTGGGAGTGGCCTCCATTCCTATTTCCGTGTTTTATTCCAATAAACAGGATGACCATATTTTAAGGTTTTGTTTTGCAAAAAGCGATGATACCCTGAAGTCGGCAGCCGAAATATTATGCAAAGTTTAGACCTGGCCCTTATCCAATCTCAGCTTCACTGGCACCAGATCGACGCCAATCTGGCCATGTTTGAGGAGAAGATCTGGAAAATAGGCAAACCGGTAGACCTGATTGTTCTACCTGAGATGTTTAATACCGGGTTTACCATGGATGTAAAACCCTTGGCTGAGGTCTTGAACAGCAAAACCACTCGCTGGATGAGCCAAATGGCAAAACAGACAAAGGCAGTAGTCACGGGAAGTTTTATAGTGAATCAGGAGGGCCGTTTTTACAATCGTTTACTGTGGATGAAGCCCGATGGTAACTATCAAATCTACGATAAAAGGCACCTTTTCCGCATGGCCAATGAGCACCACTATTTTGCTGATGGGGAAAAATTGTTAATCACTGAATTAAAAGGCTGGAAGATATGCCCCTTGATCTGCTATGATTTGAGATTTCCGGCTTGGTCAAGAAATATTAACAATGAAAGTACCAACTTCAGCTATGATGTATTATTGTATGTAGCTAACTGGCCGGCACCCAGGGTCACTGCCTGGGACATTCTACTCAAAGCCCGGGCGGTGGAAAATCTGTGTTATAGCATTGGATTAAATAGGGTAGGAGAGGACGGCAACGGTATATCCTATGTGGGTCATTCTGTGGTGGTAGATCCCAAAGGGGAGGTCATTAAAGATCTGGGTGATGTGGAAGGCATTCACACCATCACTCTCGATCCTGAACCCTTGAAAAAATACCGGGAAAAATTCCCTGCCCATCTGGATGCCGATAAATTCAAACTGTTATAGAAACCGCTTTTCTTTATTTTTGAGTTTATTAATGAAAACGTGGATTGGATATGACCTCCTGTACAGAACTCAATCATTCCTTAGGCAATTTTCTTTATCTTGCCCGGTGTAAATTTATGTGCTGATGGCAACCATGGATGAAATCTACACCCGGTTCAAGGAATGCCGGGGAGTTAGCACCGATACCCGGTCTATAAGCCAAAATAGCCTGTTTTTTGCACTTAAGGGCCCTAATTTCAATGGAAATAAATTTGCTGTTGAGGCTTTGAAAAAAGGAGCAAAATATGCAGTGGTTGATGAAGCCCAGGAGGTTGATGACATGCGTTTTATGGCGGTGGAGAACGTATTGGAAACTCTCCAGCAACTGGGAAATTTTCACCGAAAAAAATTTAATATACCTGTTATCGCCATTACCGGATCCAACGGGAAAACCACTACTAAAGAGCTAATGTATAAGGTGTTGAGTGGGAGTTACCAAACACTGGCTACCCGGGGCAACTTGAATAATTATATTGGGGTGCCTTTGACCTTGTTGCGAATGGACAATAATACCGAGATAGCCATTGTGGAAATGGGAGCCAACCAGCTGGGAGACATAAAAGAGTTGTGCACCCTGGCCCAACCTTCCCATGGCCTGATCACCAATATCGGTAAAGCCCACACCCAGGGATTTGGCAACTTGGAGGGAGTAATCAGAGGTAAGAGTGAGCTATTTCAATATTTGAGGGCCCAGGGCGGCACCGTATTTATCAATACCGATGATGAAGTAGTCAAAAATATGAGCAAAAGGTTTGATAAACCCTACACCTATCCCGGACCACAGAACTATTATCCCTGTAAACTAATAAGCGCCGATCCTTATGTGGTATTGGAAACCGAAACCGGTGACCGGATCAAAACCCAGTTGGCAGGAGCCTACAATTTTGAAAATCTGGCGGCTGCCTTATGTATTGGAAAATATTTTGAAGTACCGGCACAAGCCGCCCATCAAGCAGTGAGTGACTATGTGCCTCAAGATAATCGCTCACAGATCCTGTCCAAAGGTTCCAATACCATTATCCTGGATGCTTATAACGCCAATCCAAGCTCCATGAGAGTGGCCCTTAATAATTTAATTCAGATGAGGGCCAAAAATAAAGTAGCGATTCTAGGCGACATGCTTGAGTTGGGGAATACCAGTGAAGAAGAGCACTACCAGTTGGGCTTGCAATTAACCCAAAGTGACATGCAACATATATGGCTTTGTGGAGAATTGATCCGGCCAGCTGCGAAATCATGCCCTGAGGCCCAATATTTTTCCAATAAACAGGATTTGATCGCACATCTTCAGAAAAATCCCATCGAAAACAGTACTATCCTGGTGAAAGCCTCGCGAGCTATTGGTTTGGAAGATGTGGTGGATTATATTTAAAAATCACCTTCTTCTTCTAATTCCAGGTATTCCTCATCGTCAAGCTCAACCTCGGGGGTTTTGTCTTTTTTGCTTTTGAAAAAAGTCCTCAATATGTTCTGTTTGATTTCTTTAAAAGTTGCTTTTTTATCTACAGTGACTTCATAATCGTCGGTTGTGCCACGGATGGCCAGGTACACCTTGGTCTGATCAGGGTCCAACTTGGTAAATTCCTCATCATCTTTTTTCTTCCTCCGCAACGGGGCCTGAATATAATAATCGATTTTTTGATCAAAAGTATGTGAACCGGAAATCTTAATGGAAAGGACATTGGTATTGACTTCCATTTCCGGTAGGTAAATCACCCGGTCTTTAATACTCACTTGGTTTTGGATCTCCGAGAACCGCAGACGGTGCAAGGGTTCATCATTAAGGTATTTGGAAAGTTTGAAGATCGGCGCAAAATCATTCAACTGGCCATTCACAATAATAAAATCGATCTCCGCAGCTAGTTTCCCGCCATCAAATTTCCATTGACGATCGAAGGCAGTTTGAATATCTGCAATGGCATTGATCTGACCTTCCAGGTGATGTGCTACTAAAAAGTCCTGGCCAAAGTTGTTAAAAACTTCAAACAAACTGTCGATATCAATTCGATCTAAATGAGCCAAATAGTGAATGAAAATGGAATCTGGATGGCTGAAATCAGCCTGGCTGATCAGGTCAACCGTGCCATCAATAGTATTGACACTTAAATGAGGAATATAAAATTTTTGGTTTTTAAGTTTAACCGATCCTTTGATATCGTGCCCTACGAATTTTTTGAATTTCAATGATTTTATTTCACAATCAATGGCTGAAGTCCAGTGGCGGGGAATACGCGTGATGGAATCCTGGGGGCCTAACGAATCTACCACAGTGAACAATAGTTTTTCCAGATCGATATATTCCGATTGCAGTGATCCTTTAAAATTAAAGGGTATGATGGAATCGGAAGCTATCAGCCTGAAGTTTTGAGCAGTTCCGGTAATTGTAAAATCACTTTCTCCAATTTTTCCTGAAAAATTATTGATGTCCAGTGAATTTTGATCGAATGATAAGTTTCCTTGGCATTGTTGCAATATCCAGGGAAGACGATTAAAGTGGAGTTTTGCTTGTTTAACTTCAATGGCTCCATCGGATACCGATATCGAGGTTTTAGCCCCTTTTTTAGGAGTGTCCCCCTTAAAATTCAGGTCTAAAGTCACCCTGCCCTCTCCCTGGTCCAGGAAAGACAGGGGGAACAGTCTTTGCATTTCCTGGATGTATTGAGTGGTCTGGAAGTTGCCTTCTATCCCAAACCGGGAAAAATTGCTCAACTTCAGGTTTCCCATAATACTTTCTCCATTGAGCTTGCCTTTTATCCGGCTAAATTCAAGAGTAGAGGTTCTCAGGCTATTCCGATTGCCATTCGAAAATGAGCCTTGTAAAGACAATTTGTTGATCCAATTGTCAATAAGGGGATGGTAGAAAGAAAGGCCTTTCCCTTTGAAATTGATATCCATATGAGGATTTGAATTTTCAGTGAGATCTCCCTGCAAATTCATTTCAAATTCCACATTTCCTTTACTTTTGAATTTTACCATGTTTTTGTTAAGTCGGCGGGGCAGCCAAGATAGGATCTGAGCGAGATTGGCATTGGTACTACTCATCTTTAATTTTACTTTAGGATTCTCACCTGTTTCCAAAAAACCAGCTAATCGAAAGTTGGAATTTTCAATTTTTAGATCAGACTGGCTGATGGTGAATCGTTTTTTGGACTTTTGATATCGAACTCGGGTATTGATTTGCAGTCGTTGATCCCGGACAAAGTTTGAACCGTCTAATTGAATGGTACGATTTGTCCCATCACCAACCAGGGTTAACAGGAGTTCATCTGGTTGTTGGGAGAAACGTGCGGAAGATTGACGAATTACCAGGTGGATTTTTATTTTGCTTTGCTCATTGTGATACAGAATTTCCACCTCTTCTAACCTGATACGTTCTAAAGTAAAACTGTCCCCTACTCCTGAGATAGTATCTCGTTTTTTAATAATCTGGAAATTCGGCTGGCCAGAGGAAGATATTTTCAAGTTAACCACCGCATTTTTCAAATACAGACTTCTCAGGGTGTAATCACCCAGTAAGACCTCCAGGATATTCAGATCAACATAAAGGTGTTCAGCCCTGATAAACGCCTGAGTATCATTTTCCAGGCTGCTAGCTATTTTAAGACTGTCAAATGCTACAGCCAAGTGCGGAAAACTTTCCCAGAAAGAGAGTCGGACTGTTTTTACATGAATAGGGGCATTGAGTCGGTTATTGATTTTTTTAATGACTAGTTGGGTGATCTTGGTGCGGTTGCTATTGACGTAGAAGGCGGTACCTAATATGGCTATGGAAAGGAAGATGGCGGAATAAACGAAAAACTTTTTAATGGGCTTTTATTTTATTAACGCCTGCAATTTAAATAATCTTATTCCACAGACCCATAAGGCATTAACATTCTGGATGATTGACTGGCACATGGGTGGCCAATCCTCCCAATGAGGTTTCTTTGTATTTTTTATTCATGTCTTTGGCAGTATCCCACATGGTTTCAATCACCCGGTCCAGAGATACCTTGGCGTAGGCGGGATCACTTTCCATGGCGATTTTACAGGCGGTGATGGCTTTTACTGCACCCATAGAATTGCGTTCGATACAGGGGATTTGTACCAATCCACCAATGGGATCGCAGGTCATACCCAGATGGTGCTCCATGGCGATTTCGGTAGCCATTAAAGATTGTTCCACCGTGCTTCCCAGGCATTCGGTCAGAGCTCCTGCTGCCATAGCTGATGAAACGCCAATTTCGGCCTGGCAGCCTCCCATGGCAGCTGAAATGGTAGCTCCCTTTTTAAAAAAACTGCCCAATTCTCCAGCCACCATTAAAAATTTCATGATTTGGTTGTTGTCAACCTCCTGATCGCAAAAACAGATATAATACATCAATACCGCAGGTATTACACCGGCTGATCCATTAGTAGGTGCTGTTACAACCCTACCCAAAGATGCATTTTCTTCATTTACCGCCATGGCAAAACAACTGATCCATTTGAGGATCTCCTGAAAGCTGTGATCCCCCTTTTTAATGGCCGGTATCCAATCTTCCACTCCCTGGTAGGGATGCCCTTTTATAAGTTTATGGTGCAAATCGTAGGCCCTTCTTTTCACCTCTAATCCCCCCGGTAATATCCCTTGTGAATGACAACCCCGGTATAAGCTTTCCCTCATGGTTTCCCATATCCGGATCAGCTTAAATTTTATCTGAGATTCGTCCCTCCAGGCCAATTCATTTTGCCACACCATCTCCGAAATACTTATTTTATTTTTTTGACAGTGCTGGAGCAAATCTGAAGCGTGATTGCAAGGGAAAGGCAGTTTTACCTTCTGTTTAACAGTATCCTCCCCATCCTTCACTACAAATCCACCGCCGATGGAATAGTAGATAGATTTTACCTTTTGCCCTTTAATGGTGGTACTGAATTGCAATGCATTGGCGTGAAAAGGCAAGGTCTTATTTTGTAGGAAAATAATATCTTCATCGGGAATGAATGAGATGGTTTTTTCACCCCAGAGCTTCATTCTTTTTGAGGTGCGTATTTTCTCTATTTTATTGGTGATCTCACTGATATCCATGGTTTCCGGGTCTTCTCCACTCAAACCCAACATAATAGCGGTATCTGTATGGTGCCCTTTTCCGGTGAGGGCCAGTGAACCGTAGAGATATATCTTTATCCCCTCTATTTTATCGAAATGAGGGTTGGCTTGTAGCTCAGAGAGCCACCGCTGGGCGGCCCGCCAAGGACCCAAGGTATGTGAGCTGGAGGGCCCCACTCCAATTTTTAGCATATCAAAAACACTGATCTTTTCCATTTTCTTGGGTTAGTGTGTAAAGGATGCCTATTAAATTTAACAAAAATGAGGGAATTAACGAAGTGTATAGGGACACATTAAAAAAAACCTTTCCATAACTGAAAAGGCTGATGTGCCGAAGAAGGGACTCGAACCCCCACGCTCGTAAGAGCACATGTCCCTGAAACATGCGTGTCTACCAATTTCACCACTTCGGCAAGTGAAGTGTCTACCTCCCGACAGTCACGATGGCTATCGGGATCGGGATCACCACTTCGGCCCGTATCGCAAAATTACGCAAAAGAAGTATTTTTATTAATCAAATTACCCGAAATCGCTTCCTCTGAATCGGTTAGAATTAATTCATTATCTTCTCAAACTATTATGGATCTGATCAACATCTACGATTACGAAAAGGAAGCCTTAAAGAAATTACCTAAGATGGTGGGTGATTATTATGCCACCTCCAATTTAACGGAAGTTAATTTGGACTTGATTTTTTAGAAAT
>JAPUIM010000508.1 GCA_027297025.1 Bacteroidota bacterium
TTTCTTTATGACATTAGATGTTGTGGATCAAAAAACCAAAGGGACAAATATCGGTTTTTGCTCTCAACGGAACACTAAGACCAGGTGGAGTTTATCAGTTATCTTTTATTAATCATCAAATTCCTTAAACTTAAACTTCTGACCTCCTACCGAAGCCTCATACATTAATCCACCCTTCTGCATTGTAAATACCAATACTCCTTCATAAAATTTGGCATCGGCCGAAGCCCCTGAAGAAGCAGCAACTGCGGACACCTGGGCGGAAAATTCTATTTTGTTGTTTTTGAACCGGTCCATGGCTTCGGCAGTTTCAAAAAACACTACTTCCCGATAAGCCTGACCTCCAAGTTGAAACCCAATACTTACCTGAGTCATTTTCGCCATACCGATCATCTTCCCATTTTCATAGGCTGTTCCATTTCCGGAGGCTCCCCCTATGCCTATACCTCCTTTTCCCACATTTGGAAAAATAACATACCCGTGGGAACTATCAAAGAATTCTTTCATATCCGAATCTTGATTAAGAAAAGCCGCTTTAGCTTCTTTGCTGTCTGCGATAATTTTCTCCTGTTTTTTTTCTTTCTGGGCAAAAACAAAGGAGATCAAAAAACTCAATAAGATTGTTGAATAAAATGTTTTCATGGTTATTTGGAATTATCGGGTTATTAAAATAGACATTATCATAGGACCCTCGTTCATAGTTACATCTAGTTACTTGGATTTCCAAGTAGTAGCCACCAGCTGCAGTTTTCTGCTAAATACTTGTTCGGGAGTCGCTGTTTACCCAAAAAGCCTAGCAAGTAACAGAGAAATGCTAGTATATTTACCCGGTCAGTCAGATTGATCCAGGTCCGAAGTTTTTCCTTTTTTTCTCCAGACCCCCAGGATAAATCCCGAGAGAGTCATGGCAGTCATATTAAAACCACCGTTGATCCAGGTCAGCGCATAGGGGTTTTGGGCGAACATGTTGCCGGTCATCATGGTCAGGAATACAAAAGAAAATGCTATCAGGAGACCTATACCTGCCCCTTCAATCCCTGATACTACATTCATTTTACCAAACAACCAGGCCAGCACATAAAGGGGAACCACTGTGGAAATTGTATTAGTGATCCATACACCTGCACCTGGTGGATTTGCCTCTACATCCGCTAGGGTCAGGCCTACCAGACTCATCCAAAGTTCGCCGAATAACGGCTCGTACCACAAGAAACCGAGTACGAACAAAAGTACTACCGATACCCATACGGCCCCATGATTGATTTTTTCCATGATTGTATTGATTTAGTAAGTCAGGGTAAATTAAGACTTTATGGATTTTGAATCAAACAATTTTTTGACAATTGGTGATCTTTACCATACAAAGGAAAAAAGGGACCTTTTTGATGAATGGTCCCTTGGTTATTTGCTGTTTTCGATCTTATTATATAATAAATGGACTCAAGATTTGGGAAATGACTCCTGAGCCATGATCTCCTTGATCTGCTTGGTATGGCGAACACTATGACCCGACATAAATAACACCACCTGGTAGGAATCCACCAAACCAAAAGGAAATTCAAAATAATGATTCCTTAGATCGTCAGTAGTGCTCTTGACATATTTGATATTTGACTTGCGCTTGGTTTTGAATTCGTCAACTGAGCCCTGGTATGATCCAAAATTACCTTTTGGTTCGAATGGAGCTTGAGTTTTGACTTTTTGGCTCCTGTCAGTGATTAATGCCAGCACCTGGTCGTCTGAGAAGGGCAATCCACTTCTTTTGGAAGGATCAGCCTCCTCCTGAAGCGATTGCTGCGCCAGACCAAAAAGGGCTGTTTCTGAAATAGCCAGGTGTTCCATGCATTCTGCAATAGACCAGGACTCTTCGCTACTTTTAAAATTCAGCTGATCTTCGCTCAATCCTTTCACCGTCCTCAACAGATCAGTTTGTGAACTCTTGAGGTGGTCAATAGCCTTCTTTCGTTCTATTTTGGTGAGCTCATTTTGGGCATTAGAAACTATACTTGTCAGGAACATCACCTGACAGATAACCAATAAAAATACAAGCTTTTTCATGATGATATAGAGTTTGGTTTCTTAGATGACGAATACATTAAGACTAATGGGACAATCTATGAAAAAAAATATGGTAAGGGTAGAGGAGGAGGAAGGTTATGCAGCAAATTGAATCATTTAGTCCACATTACTTATTATTCAAATGCATGGCTTTTTCAATCTTAGCCTTAATTAAATTCTTTTCTGCAGAATTATGCGACAATGTCATGGCTTTTTCAAAACAACCTATAGCCTGTTCAAATTTGTTTAGATTGAATAACACTTCTCCTTTGATCACAAAATATAAATGGTTGTTCTGTTCCCGACAATTCTTTTCAAGTTCTTTCAATGCCTGCTCCGGACCTAAAGCTTTCAATACCACTACAATTCTATTGAGCTCCAGGGCCGGATTTTTGCCTTTTCCTCTCCAAAAATTATAAATATTAAGCAGGCCATTCCAATCGGTATCTTCGAAGGATTTCACATTGACATATTGGCTTTCCACCGCAGCATGAAAATGGTATTCGCTATGATTATTTTTCTCCAATGCCAATGAATAAAATTGATTTCCTTTTTCAATCAAACTTTCGGACCACAAGGATCGATCCTGGTCCTGCAGGCTAATAAACTCATTATCTTTATGGGTCCGGGCTTCAATTCTGGACGATTTAAAACACATCAAGGAAATTAATGCGTAGAGTTCCGAATGATGAAAATGTTCGCGCTGATAAAGGGTCATAGCCAATCTCAATGCTTCAAAACAGACATCATCTTTTAAAACCTTTTCACCATCGGATGGACGATACCCTTCGGTAAACATTAAGAAAATGACTTTAAAAACCCGTTGAAGTCTTAGGGTTAACGAATCACCATTTGGAATGGATAGACTTAAATTATTTTCTTTGAAATGTTTTTTTGCCCTTTGGAAGCTCTTTTTGGTAGCCTCATAGGAGGAAAACAGGACCCTGGCAATTTCATTCAGTCCAAAACCTGTGGCAAATTTCAAGCATAAAATGATGCTCTCTTGAGATTTTAGTTTAGGGTGGCAGCAGGCAAATAGAAGTTGTAGTGTCTCATCTTTGATGCCCGAATTTTCTAAATACGGCTGTTCTTCATTAGGTTCATCCGGGTGCTCGAGGTTCAATTGGTTTTTTCGGAATTGATCGAATAAATGGTTTTGGGCGACTTTGAAAATCCAGCCGGAAGGATTTTCCGGTGATTTTTGATAGCTCCATACCCTCATGGCTTTGTACAAAGCTTCCTGAATGGCATCTTCAATTAATTCAATATTATCTGCTCCGTATTTGGAGAGAAACAAGGACAATATGCGACTATATTCATGCCTGAACCAGTGATCGATTTTATCTTGAATCATATTATGGAGCATGACCATATCAAAATAAGCGATTTCCTTTTATAACTGCCAAGTTCTTAATATTCCAGGAACTCTCAATATTTTTTAAATCATGCTCCATAAAGACCTGATTTACATGGACATGATTTCCCTAACTTCTACTGTTCCATCATGCTTAAAAA
>JAPUIM010000509.1 GCA_027297025.1 Bacteroidota bacterium
ACTTCCAATTCGACGGACTCATCATCGGAGTCATCTTCCCATCGCACTCTATAAAGGTCATTGGGCTTAAGTTGCATATCATCGCCAGCTATAACCACTTGGGCTCCCCGGTACATGGCTGGGATTCCCCTTTCTACAAAACATTGAGATGCTTCATCGAAGATTACTAAGTCAAAGACCTCCTCCATAGGGAAAATTGCCGATACCGATTCCGGAGATGCCATCCAACAGGGAACCAAATCGAATAACTCATCTCCATAATGGGCTACCAGTTTGCGAATAGGCCAAATCCTTCGTTTTTTGGTAACCTGATGATTGAGATCTCGATAGGTAACCAAGTTATTTAATCGGTTGTATTCGACATTCTTATAGGTTCGCTCCCGGGCTTTCAAAAGTAGAATCTCATTACTGATCAGGTATTTCTGCTTTACATTTTCCTGAAGCTCCTTTACTAACTTTTCAAATTTCAAAGAGGATACCGCTCGTAAAATAGGATATTTGATCTCTATATGATCAATCCAAGCCAACTTGACACTGTTTTGAAACAGTTCTATAACATCAATATTTAACTCTTTTTGTTCAGAGACTTCATCGTATAATTTTTCCAATACTTTTAACTCTACTGGTTCAAAATCGTCCCTTAGTTTATCGAATTCACAAAGGGAGTCGAAGTCCTTGGTTAAAGCGTTGTTTAACCTCTCAGCATTTATTTCATCCTCCAGGATACGGTTTATCTGGGTTTTTGTGAGATAATTAAGCCATTCGGCCTTTTTTAGGGGAATGGGTTCAATTACATTTAAAAATTCCTCAAATTTCTTGCTCAATTCCAGATAAGCTAGTTTCCTTACATTAAAATATTGCTTGAAATTTCTTAAAGTGCTGAACAGTAATTTGGCGTTTAAGGCTTTTTTTTGTTTGTAGAACCAATTCTGGAAATCAATTTTATCCATCCCCGAAGGCAATCCCATTAACCATTCGTTGTTTCGTATTTTAGTAAGATTATGCTCCAAATTGAGTCTATCATCGATTTTTTTAACCAATATTTTAAATCCCTTTCTATTGCTATTTAGACCATTTGCAACCATCACCCTGGTTATAAAAATTTTATCCTTTGAAAACAGTTTCCACCTCAACCACCTGATGATACCTTTCCTTGCCTTAATACTTCTTTGCAACACATCTTGAAACCGACCCAAATCTTTCGAGGTTAGGCTTACCTCCGGTCCTTCTCCCTTGTAGCACTCCATGACAATGCGCTCAATATTTGAAAACCAAAGTGAATCAGTTTCTTGGTCCTTAAAGCCAACCATATGTTGAAAATATCGATAAATTTCGGGGTCCTGCAGTTGGTCCATCAATCCCTTGATCTTTTCTGAATTGCCCAAAATAGCTTCGCAAATTTCTACGCTTAATTCTGTGTCGATAATTTTCTTAATCCTCTTCGCCAATTTTCGGTTAAAATCCGGTATCTCCAGGAGCACCTCTTTTAGTCGTTTAAGTTCCGGAATCCCGTAAGGGTTAAAGGATTTTCGATCTTTCCAGGGATAATCAGGTTTCTCCAATTGAGCGGCATAGCTGGTGTAGAATCCTAGGTTTCTAACGAATTTTTGCATTTGCTCCAATTGGAAATGTTTATACTCCAATCTCAGGTCGATAGAGGGATGGGACAGGTCGGAGGTAAGATAGAGTTCCTTTATTGAAATATTTGCCTCACTTTCATCGAATAAGGCAAATTTAAACTCTTCCAGTTCTTCACTGATCTGATCAATAAGGCGACTGGCCAGTAAAAATTTTCGTTCCAATTGAATGGCATCCAAACTGATATTTTTCATTTTGTGCTCATACAAGGAATCTATTTGTTTGGCTATTTTTTGATAGATCTCCTTCCGATCATTTTTGAAGTCGTGCACCAATCCTACAAATTGGGATATTTCCTTTTCCTCCAACCGTCGAAACACTACGTCCAACGCTGCCCTCTTTTGAGAGACTAATAATACTTTCTTGTCCCTGGCAATAAAGTCGGAGATAAGATTGCAAATCAATTGAGACTTGCCGGTTCCTGGTGGACCCTGCACCACCACTGAATTTCCCTTTTTTATGGCTTTTAAGGCATTCTCCTGAAAAGCATCCATCTTGAATGGAGTGAAGGTCTGTTCTTCTTTTACTTTATCCAGGAAACTAAACTGAAATTCACTAGAAGGGGACCGGCGATCTTCTTCCAAATACCTGCTGAGAAAAAAATCCTTAATATCCTTGGTAGTTTTATCTTCCAACAATTGAATGTAATCCGGTACCAGGTGCGAACCAGCTTGAGGAAATATACCCAGTACGGCCTCGGGGTACAGTTTTAATTCCCCATTCTTATGTGCACTGTCATAATCTGCTTTCTTATAGTTTTTAAAGGAGAACAGTTTATCAGCAAAATTGTCTTGATTGAAATTAAGGTCCACCGGACTTTCCTTAAAAAGCTGATACAGTGAAGTTCTGAAAACCCTGCTATCTTTATCGAAATCATCAAATACTCGTTCTATTAATTCTTCATCCAGCTTGATCTGATTGTAGTAAGAATAGGCTAAAAGGAACGATTTGTTAAGAGTGATATTCACATCAGGCCTTAAGTTCAATACCCACCTGTTGCCCTTAATATCCAAGACAATGGGAAAAAATAACAACGGGCTTCGGACCAAGGTGCCATCGGACAATTTGCCTCTTACAAAGGGCCATGCCAGATACAGGTCTTTGGCCCCGCGTTCCTCATATATGAATTTTTCAATCCGCTGTATCTTTTTTAACTTTCTGCTAACCTCATTGGTGTCTTTGTCACGACTGTCCAATACCTCGCAAAGTGGGATATTGGTTTCTTGTGCTATCAAATGATGCAACACCTGAAAAGAAGGTTCATTGAGCAGATAATCAAAATCGTGAATATCAATAAATTGATCAGAGATGAGCCTCAATAATACCAAAGAGCGATTGTTTCCGCTAAGGTTGGTTAATCGTCTAAGATATGCTTTTAGGATATGTTCCATCCGATAATAAATATACCTAAATATCTAACCAATGAAACCTCATGTAGCTGCATATAAATTAAAAAAAATCTACTTTAAAATCGTACAGTAAGGAGACAGTTGTTCAAAAGTCAAATCATCCATTAAATGAATATTTTTCAGCTCCTCGACTGAGGAAAATGGGCCATGTTGCTGCCGATAATTCAGGATAACTGAAGCCAGATTATAGGATATATAAGGGTGTCTTAACAAGGTCTTAAAATCAGCCGAATTAAGGTTGATGGTCCTTGGTTGGAAATCAGCGGATATATAGGTATCCCGCTTTAAAGTATTGACCGTTTC
>JAPUIM010000051.1 GCA_027297025.1 Bacteroidota bacterium
GGTAGGGTTATCCCTGCATAGGCATTTCGGTAACCCTGGATGTTTAAAATGGCAATTAAAGAGGTATAGAGAGCGGTGGCAATTCCCTTTTTATGGTGATCGGAGTCAACATAAACCGAAAGTTCTGTGCACCACATGTAGCCAGGCCTTTGACGATGAACGCCAGCATATGCGTACCCTGCCAATGCCTCATTAACTCGAAAAACCAACCATGGCCATAGATCCAAAGCTTCAACCACTCTTTTTTTAAGGGACCGTAGGGAAGGCTCTTTATATTCCATTGAAATGGCAGTTCTTTCTACAATGGGTTGATAAATTTCTAGAATAGGTATCGCATCGGAGTCCTTAACCAAAGAAATAGACAAATTTGCCAAGGTGATAATCTACTGTTGTGATTGCTGATTCTGTATTAAGAATTTTGAAATCTGTGAGATGCGGGCCAGATGATGATCATCGTGTTCAGCTACAAAATAGGCTAAGTCGATCAAACGCATGGGGGTACCCAAACGAGGATGGTTGCCTTGCAATTCTTCCGCTCGATCCAATAACTGTTCCACCCGTACCACTAGTTTGGTTCTTTCCTGTTGAAAATTTGCCAGCAATTCACCCATTGGTTTTTGGTTATGCAGGGCATCAAAAGTTTTAGCATTTTTTAAATCCGTTGGCCTAAGTATTTTTTCACCATCCACCATATCCTCTACCCTACCCAGCCAAAGTGGTTCCAGATCTAAAAGATGTCCCACATTTTCCTGGATCGACCACGCCTCTCCAGAATTTACAATGTATAAATCATTACTAATTTGGGATATTTTAGATTGAAGTCTTATTGGAGTACCCTTCAACCTTTCCAATATGTTATCAATAGTCCCAGTTAAATTTTCAAAGTTGAATTTTCGGTCAAACCATTGGATTCTATCACTCATTTTTCTAATTGTTTAAACTACCAAACATATCGGTCGGAAGGTGGAGGCCATGAAGCAAATATCCTACGCAATAACACGATCTCCCCTATGTGGTATGAGATATGGGACGACATCGCCTGTATAACCTGGAATCCGTTGGTATAACATCCCATAGGCCTTAATAAATTTTGAGGGCTCTGAATCATAAGATCCTCTACCCAAAACAGGCTATCCGAAAATTTCTTTATTTCTTGATTGAGTTGTTCCTGATTCTTTGCATTTAATGAACTTTCCCAACCTTCCTGCCAAGTGCAGTCCCAATAAATGTCCTCTCCTTGCAGTAATTTCAGGTACTTCTCCTGCCAGTGATTTAAGTGTTTAAGACATTGCCAGATAGTGTAGGGGGTATTTAATATTTTCCTCCCGGTTATTTCAATATTTAGATCCTCCAACGCAACTGCAGGATTAACATGAGCGTTTTGTCCCCTGATTCCGCCTTTCATCAATAACGGTGAGATCATGGGTTCGTCGTTCCTTTTTAGTTCAATCGTATTCATACTGGTTTACTTTTAGGTATTACTTGTAGCTGTTGTTCTTCCAATTCCTTAAACTCCGACTTTCCCTTACTTCGCACCGCTAGAATTGCTCCGGAAATAATTAACAATGCACCAATCAATCCATAATAGGAAATACTTTCAGGTTGGATCCATGACACCTTAAAATATTCCAAAACATGCATGCTGATAATGGTGATGATGGGATTTAAAGTGATAATAATCCCTACTTTGTTGACTTCTATATATTTAAAAGCTTCTGCCAATGCTCCATAGGCGGCAAGAGTATTTAAACCCAAAAAGATCATCAACAACCAAAAGGAGAAAGATAGTTGAGCTAATCCTGAATAATCCACAAAAGGTGCTAATAGCAAAGCCGGAAATCCATAGATAACAATGTTTAAACTTTGTGGTGGATATTTCTGTACTAGTTTCTTTTGAATGGTAGCGTATACCACCCACGACATGGCTGAAAAAACTACTAATAAGGTGCCCGAATTGTAATCGGACTGGGGCCCTAAAAATCCAGCCAATTGGTCTCCATAAAAAAAAGTGAATCCCATTACCGCTAAAACCAATCCTGCACCCTGAACAGTAGAAATCTTCTCCTTAAAAACAACAAGCCCAATCAAAGCCAAAAATATGGGAGCCACTTGGATGATCACCTGGGCATTGCTGGGTGATGTGAGTTTTACTCCGGCTATATACGCTACATAATTCAGGGCCAGGCCTACCGAGGCAATTATTAGCAGCCAGGGGGGGTTTTTAATGATGGACAGGCTCTTGGGCGATCTTATAACAAAAATCAAAAATAATACTAAAAAAGCCACTACAAATCTGATCCAGGAAACCGTTACCGGATTCACTTCCTCTACCGCTATCTTTAAGGCGATAGGTAAAAATCCCCATAAGAGAGCAGTCATCGAGGCAAAGAATATACCTCTCATACGGTGATCTGTTTCGGAATAGATCTTTTTTATCTTATTCATCATGATTTAAGATCCATTTCCATTTTAATATTGGCCCGGCAATAAACCGATTCATGCGCATCATCTACCTCTTTAAATCCTATCTTCCGGTAAAGAGTCAATGCGGGTGTTAATTTTTTATTGGATTCCAAAATCAATTTCCTGGCACCCAGATCTTTGGCAGCTTGCACCACCTTGACACCCAATTTTTTGCCAATTTGTTTTCCTTTGGCATCCTCGGTGACAGCCATTTTTGCCAACTCATAGACACCTTCTTCAACTTTAATCATTGCACAAGTGCCTACAATAGCTCCTCCATACTTTGCAAAAATTATTTTACCCCCATCATTTATAATTTGATCGGGATGATTCAATTGTTCCTTATCTACATCTTCTATGGTGAAATATTTTTCAATCCATTCATAATTGAGATCCCTGAAATATGACTTTAGTTGTGGTTGATAATCCAGTATTTCTACTTCCTCTAATTGCCTGGTTTTGGATTTTTCCAAAACTCTTTTGTAAAAAGCTTTTTCTGAAAAGTCATTTTCAACTTCTTCCAATGATCGCAATAGATTCTGGTGATGGGTTACCAACATGTCATGTATAGCATCTGCTATATCCCGCCAAACCGGTTCCATTTTGGGAAGCATTTTTTTGGCTTTGGTTGTAAGAGAGGATAAACGCTTTCGACCGTCAACCTCACACTGGCTGCTAGCAACCAACCCTTTTTTTTCCATTTCATTTAGGGTTTGGCTCACCGAGGGATGTTTTATTCCCAACTCATCGGCAATCTCAGTGACTCCCAAAGAAGACTTTTGAGACAACAAATAAAAAACCGGGAACCAGCGAGGCTCAAAGTCAATATTGCTGGCCTTATAGATCTTAACGCCATCCCTCATTATCTGGTCACTCAATCTTTTGAGCCTGCTTCCAAGGGCCAACTCTCCTAAATTTTTTATCAGATCCATTTTAGGATGTATTTATGTAGGTACCTACGTAATTTTCATTATAATGTTCCCGCAATTATAAAACATTGGGTTCATTTATGCAAGTTTCAAGCAACCCTTTCTTCCGGCACACGGTCTTAGCCTTTAGATTGGATCAACTACATTACCTATGGATAATTTTTGGCTAACTCCGGGTGATCAAAGGAAATGTATGCGGTGTTATGGTACCCAAACCAAGGACATAATATGTGAGGATTGCAAGGTTGAATTGTGTGATAAATTTCCGGATTTGGAATGGGAAAATGCTTATTTAAAAGAGGTGGAACAACAAATAACCAAGTCCGATTCTAACTGAAATTCCTATCACACACTAACTGGTTGGTTCTTTTGGTATTCTTGGATTAGCTTAATAAAAGGCCGTCTATTTAGTTTGCTTTGAATCCAAACCAGAATATTTATATAGTCCAATGATTCTGAATGGTCTTCGTCCAAGGCCAATATTTTCTTTTTTAAGTTTTTCAGTTTGCTGATGGCATTTTCATTATTGGTTTGGCTCACATTCTTGAAAAATTCCAATATGGCCTTTTCAAAGTTGTAGAGTCGGTTCTTTTTATTAAAATACCGTTTAGTAGATTTGTACAGGTACTCAATCAAAAAATAATTTTTCAATTCGTAATGGACCATTAGGTTAAGTATCCGGGTATATGTATAGATATCAGTCCTTTCGGTTTCTTTTTCATTGAGGATCTTATTTAGGTACTCCAGTGACTGGGAATAATTGGAATCGGCGAAATAAAAGTAGGCTATTTGAAAATTGAACAGGGTTCGATAATCCTGGGTAATAACAGCATCGAACCTCTGTAAAAATTCCTTCACCTCACCTATCAGTTTGATACCCGATTCGATCTCTCCCAAATCCCGATATAGTTCCAATTCATTATTGTAAGTCCTTAAAAACAACTTAAAATAGAGATGGTCAAAATTTGAAAGAGCATAATTTTGGGGCAGCTTCTTAACCTTCTCTATTAAATCTTTCACCTCATCATATTTTCCCAATCTGAAACAAATGGGGATCAGGTTATTGATGGCAGTAGCGTAGGATATTGGATCCTCTTTTATTTGTTGTGGGTGCTTATCAAATAACTGAATGGCTGCTAAAGCATGGTCATATCCTTTTTTGGTTTCGCTGTTGAATACACTTTGGGTATACCTGATGAAATGATACATTTTTTTCGCCGGGAAAGAAATAGCCCTTCGCTCATTTTTTAATAAAGGATTGTTGTTATGACTGGTTTTAGCGGGGTTGTTGTTGAAATTATCCTCCAATATTTTTAGGCCTAGATCCCAGTAATCAATAATGTTTTCCAATGACTTTATCACCGATCGTTCTGATTTTACAATTTCCTTGTTGTAGTGTACACTTTGATAAGTTCCTTTTTCCACTTGAATTATGTTTCTTTTCCAGCTCATCAGTTCAATCAAAATGGTAAATTTTTCATGCTCCAGTGCCAGTTGTTCAGATTTTTTGATGAGTTTTTTACTCTGCTTGTATAATCCTTTATTATAAAGAATTTCTATGTCACGTAATTGATCTTTTAAGATGGACCCTATTGAAATATGTTGATGGTAGTTTCTAAGACTTTTCAAGATTAAGTTTTTGAGATAATTTTTAGTCACATGTAATTGTCTGATAAAAGCCCCTCCTTTAAACCCTTCTTTTATGGCTTTTTCATTATAACAATCCCCGATATCAGTTTTGGTTTGTTTTTCAATAGCCTCAAACAACCTTATGTGGTTTTTAGTACCACTGTAACCTGAGGCAAATAATTTGAAATAGCGCTTTTCTGATTTTGACAACGACTTAATTAGCTCATAGAGCTCATCCTGATCTTTCATGGAGTTTTACGTTAACGATAACCTATTTGCAATTCATGCCTCCTAAATTACCATTATTTAGGCTTATTGGTTAACTATCTCCCTCTAGCCTTTATTTTAAAATACTACGTATTGGACATAAATAGATTTAAAACCTCCAATCTTTTGACCTAGTTTAGTCGTGTACAAGAAATTGAATAATCATCAATTATGTGGACATACATCAAAGGCTTTAAAATTTAACAATTATGGCAAACGCAATAAACTGGTTCGAGATCCCCGCATCAGATTTCAGTAGGGCCAAAAATTTTTACCAAGATATACTTGGAGTAGAATTTCACATTTTTAGTTCTGAAGGCACGGAAATGGCTTTCTTCCCCGAAGATCGGGAGCAATATGGATCTTGTGGAGCATTGATTTATGAGAAAGGTAGAAAACCATCTCAGGAAGGTACAGTTGTATATCTCAACGCCGGGGACGACCTGTCAGAACCACTATCGAAGGTGGAGGATGCAGGGGGAAAAGTGATCTTGCCAAGGACCTCAATAGGAGAAAATGGTTATATCGCTCATTTTATTGATACAGAAGGTAACAGGGTGGCCTTACATTCAATGAAATGAAAGACCA
>JAPUIM010000510.1 GCA_027297025.1 Bacteroidota bacterium
AGCAATAAAATCAGCCCATGTCAAAGAGTTTACCGACCGATTTGAAGAGGGATTGGAAACCGTGATTGGAGAACGCGGAGTAAAACTATCAGGTGGCCAGCGACAACGGGTGGCCATTGCCCGGGCCATCTTGGCCGATCCGCGCATCCTGATCCTGGATGAAGCCACCTCCAACCTGGATACCGAAAGTGAAGCCTTCATCCAGGAAAGTCTAAACCGGCTGATGAAAGGGCGCACCACACTGGTGATCGCCCACCGTTTAAGCACTATCCGGCAAGCCGATCAGATATTGGTGGTTGAAAAAGGCGAGATCGTGGAAAGAGGCAATCACGATACTTTGATCCAGCAAAAGGGGCGGTATTATGATCTTTATACCTTCCAGGCCAGGATCTAGATTACCTCTTTTTTAATTTCTGTAGTATCCTGCTCATAGGATAATCCAAACCCAAATTCAAACAAGGGATCGTTCCTTGTAGAAACGGTCAGCATACCATTGCTTTTACGATTCCGGATTTACAGTATTTTATTCTAGGCCTTACCCACGGCTAATCCCTCTTGTGTTAAATATTGATAGCTATCCTGCACTGCTTCCATCATATCGGTAGCGCAGCGGTCTAACTCCACGATCATCCATTCGGTGGCTCCCTGGGCCGCTTGGGAAATTTTGGGGAAATCCTGGACTCCCTTCCCCACTGCTACCATGGGTTCGGGTTCATCCTTATCCAACGATTTGGTCCAGGTACCCGGTCCATCTTTGATATGCAGGAGGGGCGCACGTTTTCCAAAAAGTTTCACCATATGTGCCGGATCGAGTCCCGCCACTTTAACCCAATAGGTATCAATTTCAAAGAAAATATCGGTGTCCAGATAATTCAGTAAAATTTCATAGGGATATTTCCCCCCCTCTTGTTTTTCAAACTCCCACCAGTGATTGTGTATCCCAAATACCAGTCCATTGTTTTTGGCAAAAGCATTTGATTGGTTATAGATGTCCACAAGTTGTTTGGTGCCTTCTTCAGTTTTATAACGAATGTCTTCAGGCCAGCCATGCCATATCATGCGGTTGCAATCATAGGCTTCCGCCATATCTAATAACTCCTCTCTTTGATCTCCTATAGGAAGTTCAGCATGCATGGAAAACACCGGCAGATCTAGTTTTTTTAAGAGTTTACCTAGTTGTTTGTGAGTCACCCCTTCCGGTAGAAAAGCCGACTCCACTCCCATATAACCTATTTCTGCCACTTTCTCCAAGGTACCCGGCATGTCTTGTTTCATCAGTTCACGCACGGTCCATAGTTGCAAACCTATCTTAGGTTTATCTTGACCCATTCCCCAATTTTTTGAAATGGTCCACTGAGGAAGACTTAGGGCTATAGTGCCGAAGCCCAATTTTTTAAGAAAATTCCTTCGCGTCTGATGATATAGAGTTGATAACATCAACTAATATACTGAAAGCCCGGCTCATTTACCAAGATTGATTCCCAAGGTGAAAAATCTCAGTTCAGATCTTCACACCCAATCCGAATTCCATCATATCGGCGGTGCGGCTATGGGTTTTTAGGTTTACATTGAGGAAAAGATCTTTAGTAACCAAATATTTGATTCCATAACGTTGATACCAATTGCGAGATAGATCGGCTGGTTCATAGACATATATGCCGGCTTGGACAATGATCCACAGCTGGCCTAAGTACAATTCACCACCCATGGTAATAGCTACCTGGGTGCCGTCAGTGCTGTAATTTTCGGGGGGGTTGGGAACTGTATTAACTGCTCTAATCACTGATTCTTCATCATATTTGAAGTAATCCACTCCTAATAAAATCGCATTATACTTAGACACTTGTTTACTGAAATAGGAAGATACGGTATAAGCCCGATGGGGAAAATCCTCTTTCCAAACCTGTCGCCAGGAAGTGGAAGCCATCAGGTTAAAATGTACCAATCGGTCGTAGGTTTTACTGGTGTCTTTAAGATAGTCGATTTTGGGAGCATGAGGGAGGTATCGGATGCCTATTCCCATCAAAGGGAAATTCATCCCGTTATTAGGCATATCCCATCGGCCATTGGAGTAATGTCTGTAGGAAACATTGAGATTAACAAACATTTTTGGGCTCAGGGGCATTTCATAATGCAGGGTAGCCCGCAACACATAACTAATGGGTGTACTTACCGCAATATTACCTGGATTGTCTTCCTGGTCATAGGTTTTGGAAGAGTAAACTAACCCTGCACCTATATTTGCCCGAAACTGCGACCGGTTATGGCGATTAAAAGTAAAGTCGAGATAAGTAGTGGCCATCACCGCTTCTCCCAATTCATCGGGTACTCCAAAATTATAATATTCCAGCGCTAACCCCAAAAGCGGATAATTGTACATTCTCTCCCATCTTCTTTTACCATTGGTGATTTTTTGCCCGTACAACTCCAAGCCATAAAATCCAGGAAAATTTAATTTGGGTTGTTCTTTTTTATAACGCATTACCGAGCCGTAATAAGGATTGGCTCCGAAAGACCAGGCTTGCTTTTCCTGGGCCTGTAGAATTTGCCCAAAAAATGAGAAAATGAATATAATTGGTAAAATCCTGTGTGTCATAAAAATTGTTTAAAAACAAACTTGCTAAAAAATCTGGTCAATAAAAATAGGTCGGGTTCAATGAAGCGTCAAAATAGAAGATTAAAGGTTTTACTTGCTGGTGGGTTTGATAGGTATAGGGAAACCCATTGGTATCCAACATCGGTACATGGTAATTGTGCGCGGGGTTCCATTTTTCCGGCCAAAAATTTAAGTCATGCATGACCTTGTTTTGGACATAGTTCCTGACATGTTCCGAATCCACTCCCAAATTCAGTCTTCCAGTTTGTGAGTAGGGAAAAACATGTTCTAATTGAACACTCAACAAGCCGTTGGAGTATTTCCCATTTTCAGCCTCAGATAGATCTTTATATCCATACCGGGCAAAAGAATTGTCCCTGACCTTCTTCACTTTTGGTGAATCTGCGTTTCCAATCCAAAAGGTGGTATTTAAACCCATTCGATAGTCGTCAATCCGGTAGCCCACAAAAATTCCCGAGGTACGGTATCTATCCGAACCCAGAGAACCTAAAATGTCATTTTCCACTATAACATCTACCCGGTTGAATTGCAAGCCGATGGTTCCGGTGCGTTGACTAGTTTCTATTTGATCAATATATATGTTATAAGCATAACCAACACTGTATTTTCTTCCGGTTTGATTTCCCACTAGACCGATAAATGGGTTT
>JAPUIM010000511.1 GCA_027297025.1 Bacteroidota bacterium
TTCGTTGACCATGGCCATTGCCGCTCTCCCCACCGCGGCTATAGCCAGGGATGAGAAAAGATAAGGTATCATACCACCAACAAATAGTCCGGCCAACACGTCGGCTTTGTAGATATCAATAGATGTAATGCCTGAGAGACCAACAAATGCGGCTAAAAGTGCCAAAGCAGTTAGAGCAGCGGAAGCTATGGCAAATCCCTTTCCAGCTGCTGCCGTAGTGTTGCCCACCGCATCCAGCTTATCAGTGCGTTCCCTGACTTCTTTTGGCAGGCCACTCATTTCGGCAATTCCTCCGGCATTATCAGCGATAGGCCCAAATGCATCTATGGCTAACTGCATAGCAGTGGTGGCCATCATTCCAGTAGCGCAAATCCCTACGCCATATAACCCGGCATAATTAAAAGAAAGATAAATCCCTGAGGCCAATACAATTATGGGTAAAGCAGTGGACTGCATGCCTACCGCTAAACCTCCAATAATATTGGTGGCGTGTCCGGTAGATGACTGTCTGACGATGGAATTGACCGGAGCCTTTCCCATAGAGGTGTAGTACTCGGTAATCCAACTCATCAAAGCACCTACCACTAATCCTATAAATATGGCTCCGAAAGTATCATTGGGTGTGAAAACAGTGCCTCGGTGAACCATCTCCGGGGGTAGTAACCAATTTACCAGAAAGTAAGAAGCGATCACCGTAAGAACGATGGCCGTCCAGTTACCAATGTTCAGTGCTTTTTGTACGTCCCCGTTTTCATTATTTATTTTGACCATAAAGGTCCCAACTATTGAAAAAATCAATCCCATTCCCGCGATAAGTAGTGGTAATAAAACAGGGGCGATTCCTCCAAAATTGTCGTTTGACACAATTTCACGCCCCAATACCATGGTAGCTAACATGGTAGCCACATACGATCCAAACAAATCAGCTCCCATGCCGGCTACATCCCCTACATTATCCCCCACATTATCAGCGATGGTAGCGGGATTTCGAGGGTCATCTTCGGGAATACCAACTTCTATTTTACCCACCAGATCTGCTCCCACGTCAGCGGCTTTAGTAAAAATTCCTCCACCTACTCTGGCAAACAAGGCAATGCTTTCAGAGCCCAGTGAAAATCCTGCCAGTACTTCTAACGCTTTTTGCATGGCCGGACCGTTTACATCGCCGCCGGTACTCGCCACATATACCTGATAGAAAACTATGAACAAAGACCCCAGGCCCAATATTGCCAAACTGGCTACACCCAATCCCATTACTGCTCCCCCGGTAAAGGAAATTTGCAGGGCTTTGACCAAGCTGGTTCGGGCCGCCTGGGTGGTCCTTACATTGGCTTTGGTAGCCACCCTCATTCCAATATAACCGGCGGTAGCAGAGCAGACCGCTCCTATAACAAATGCAATGGCGATCACCGGACTGGAGGATTCTATGGTGGTCCCGGAATAAGCCAATAGTGCGCCGGCTATTATGACAAAGTAGGTTAAAACCTTCCATTCGGCTTTTAAAAAGGTCATTGCTCCATGAGCTATATAACCTGACAACTCGATCATATTCTCTTCCCCAGGATCTTGCTTGGATACCCAGGAAGACTTAAACCACATCACAATCAAACCAATCACTCCCAATAATGGGATCAAATAAATAATATTTTCCATAAATCAAATGCTACTTGAACAAAACTTGCGCAAAGATATGAGAACGGCCGTGATTTTGAAATAAAATCTATAATACTGCCACTGGTTAAACCTCAATAACAAATGGACCCCAAGGGAAAGTTAATAGATGGGAGAAAATTACTAGGGATCAGCTTCGAATTTTATCTAATAAATGATTTAGTTGGTCCAGTTCATCATCATTTAGACTACCAAAAAGGTCATCAAAATGAGTAACATACGAATCAGTATGGGAGAGCAATGCCAGTCCTTTATCCGAGATCTTGATTTCTACGGCCCGGCGATCCTGACTGCTCTGGCATCGATCAATCAGCTCTTTGATTCTCAATCGTTCCACAATGCGAGAAGCATCACTCATTTTATCTAACATCCTTTCCTTGATGATGTTTATGTTAAGTGGCTTCGGGTAAGACCCTCTTAAGATCCTGAGTACATTGTATTGCTGGCGAGTAATTTGGTGCGTTTTGAAAAAATCATTCATTTTACCAATGAGGTAATTATAAGTAAAAAGGATGTTGATGAGTCCCTTTTGGGACTTGCTCCTGAATTGTTGCTGGGTTATTTCCTTTTCTAGTGACACTCCACCTATGATTTATTTGAGGGCAGATAATATATATTAAACTGGAACATCTCAAGTTTTTTGGGAAAAAATTGAGACAAATTGTGGGGAAGAAAATGGGATTTTAGCTAGCCTATTTACAATTAATAAAATCCAGGAACTCCTTTTTAACCTTTTTGGCCTTAAATTGTCCACTGAAATAGGCTGTTCCGGTAGTACTATTAGTGTCGCCAACTCCTCGTGAGGAGACGCACAAATGGCTGGCGTCTATTACCACCCCCACATCTTCGGTCTCGAGTTTTTTCTTCAGTTCATGGGCTATTTGGATGGTCAGCCTCTCTTGGACCTGAGGTCTTTTGGCAAAGTATTGAACGATTCGATTGATCTTGGACAGTCCGATAATTTTGCCATTGGAAATGTAGGCCACATGGGCTTTACCAATAATGGGTACGAAGTGGTGTTCGCAGCTGGAGTAGAAAGTGATGTCTTTTTCCACCAGCATTTCATTGTATTTGAATTTGTTCTCAAATAAAGTGACCTGAGGTTTGTTTTTGGGATCCAAACCACTGAATATTTCGGTTACAAACATTTTTGCCACCCTTAAGGGAGTTCCCCTTAAACTATCATCGTTGAGATCAAGGCCTAGTATATCCATTATCTCCCGGAAGTGTTTTTCTATTTTTTCAATCTTCTCTTCATCATCCGTATCAAATGCACCAGGTTTTAAGGGAGTTTCTATGGAACTGGCAATATGCTGGTCAGTATCCTCTATTCTGAGCTCAGGATTCGGCTGGATACTCAACAATGTTCCTTTCTGTTTCATATAGGGTAATTTTTAAGTCAAATTCTTTTTCAATTTTTTCTCTCAATATCTCCCAAATAACCCGGGCAATGTTCTCGGCAGTGGGATTGAGGTTTTTAAATTCTTCTACGTCCAAATTTAGGTTCTTATGATCGAATCTACTGATTACACTGCTCTTTATGACATCACTTAATTTTTTCATGTCATAGATGTATCCGGTTTGTGCATCGGGTTCTCCAACCAGTTTTACGAATAATTCATAATTGTGGCCATGGTAATGAGGATTATTGCATTTGCCAAAAACCTCTTGGTTTTTTTCTTCAGGCCATGCTTTATTATGCAGACGGTGTGCAGCGTTAAAATGTTCTTTCCTTATTACCGCCGTTTTCATCAACTTGACAACTTTTTATTCAAATAAATGTTTCCTAAATAGGTTCAGCCATTTGGCTAAAATATGAATCCCAAAGGTAGTCAATATATTAAACTAACTAATCCACATCGCTAATGAAAATCGTAGATGTATTAAAGGAAATTTATCCAACGCTTGAATTCATTTTCATCAATCAGCATTTAGATATGCAAGAGCTCATGGTGAAAACCGATTCCAGGTTGAGACAATACCTGGACTTCACCAATCCCAATGATCTGAAAAAAGAGCTGCTGGAGTTTAAGGCCAAATTTGCTTTTTAGTGGATATGTTTGAACAAGTGAGTTTAAGTAAAACAATACTTAGAGTTCTTTAAATATCATTTTCAGGAGTGCATATAAAGATCACTTATGGAGTAGGCTGATGATAAACACTAACCAAAAAAACAGACCAAACGGCAAATTAATTATTATTTGCTCAGAAAAAAATTGGTCATTAAACTTAATTTGAATATGCAACTTATTAATAAGCCATGAAGGGGAGGTAGCCCTGTATGAATTTTTGTATCTTTTCTCTAAGTTTATACTGCGTACTTCAAATATTTGGCCTTATTGAGCGGTCATATGCCGGTTCGATATATAAGTTAAACCTATTACTCATTGCACATGAACAAAAATGATGCATTAATAATAAATCTGGCACCTACTGGAATGATTCCAGTAAAGGAACAAACCCCACATGTACCTATATCACCCAATGAAATTATTGAACAGGTGCATGAAGCTTATGAATTAGGTATAACCATTGTACACCTTCATGCCAGAGATGATGAAGGAAAGCCTACTTATAAAGCCAATGTTTATGTTAAAATAATGGAAGGGATAAGGCAGCATTGCCCTGATTTGGTGTTGTGTGTTTCATTGAGTGGAAGAAATTTTCCTGAAGTTGAAAAAAGAGCCGAGCCCCTTCAGTTAAAACCGGATATGGCATCATTAACCCTTAGTTCGCTAAACTTCCCAAAATCGGCAAGTGTAAACTCGCCTGAAACCATACTAGCATTATTGAATAGAATGAAAGAGAATGGGGTTAACCCTGAATTAGAATGCTTTGACAGCGGAATGGTGAATTATTCAAAGTATTTAATCAAGAAAGGATTAGTACAAGCTCCCTTTTATTACAACCTTTTATTCGGAAATGTTTTTAATTGCCAGGCGGATTTGGCATATGCGGGGTTGATGGTAAAGGATTTACCTGAAAATAGTTATTGGTCCTTTGCTGGAATTGGAAATACTCAATTGCCAACGAATGCCTGGGCCATATCTTATGGGGGGGGCGTAAGAGTGGGAATAGA
>JAPUIM010000512.1 GCA_027297025.1 Bacteroidota bacterium
GAGTAAATGATTTGAGCATATTTTTTTTAACACGCTGAAATTCAGGACTATTTCCCTCCTCCTCAACCATTTAATCCTTTATGGTTACGACCACATTTCCCACTTTCTCTCCACTTTCAACATACCAGTGAGCCTCCGCCATTTGTTCCAATTGATAGCCTCTTTCTATAACCGATTTTATTTTTCCTTCCTCAATAAGCTCTTTGAGGTAAACCAGATCTTCAGTCTTGTAGTTAGCTAATTCAAATATGAATTTCTTACCTGTCTGCCGCCAAGGCAGGCTGCTTGTCATCGAACTCCAAAGTCCCTGAATAACCTGAAACACCCATGGGGTGGCCAAAATATAACGTCCATTTGGCTTTAGCGATTTCATTGCACGCCAGACCGAACTCTTGCCAACCAGGTCAAAAATAACGTCATAGGTCTGACCGTTCACGGTAAAATCTTCCTGTGTGTAATCAATGACGTGGTCTGCACCAAGGGAGCGTAGTAGGTCCAATTTTTTCGTGCTATCCACTCCAGTCACTTCAGCCCCGAATATTTTGGCAATTTGCACCGCATAAGTGCCGAAGCATCCAGCGGCACCATTGATCAAAACTTTTTGTCCCGGCCGGATATTTCCTTTTCTAAGATAATGTAATGCATTAAGTCCTGGTGTAGGAACGGTGGCGGCTTCTTCATAGCTCATATTGGCTGGTTTTATGGTCATTGGATGGGTACTCTTCTGACATTTGTACTCAGCATAGGCGCCAAAACTTATACCGGTATCTGAAAATACCTGGTCACCTTTCTTAAAAAGTGTTACATCCTTGCCCACTGTTTCTATGACCCCAGCCAGGTCCATCCCAAGTATAGGTCGTCTTGGTTTTATTATCCCCATATATATGCGCAGAGGAAGCCAGAATAATATGTGCATGTCAAATCTTCTTATTTCACAGTCCCCCGGCATTACTGTTGCCGCATGAACTCGTATCAGTACTTCATTGTCATTGGGAATAGGTTTATCTACCTCTCCCAACTTAAGAAGATCAGGAGGTCCGTATTTTGTCCACAATATTGCTTTCATTTAGGCATTCGTCCTTATTAGGTGAGCTTTTAAACTGACTTAAACGGAGGTAGAAGTGATTGCAGATGAATTAAATCCTTTAACGATCAACCAACCGCCAAGAAAAATTTGATTAATACCCCCTGGCATCATTAGGCCCATATAGGTGTCTTGGTCAAAGATCGCCAATAAAACCGCAATTAGCAGCAGCGGGACGGCAGCAATTCCCCAAATTGAAATAAATCTTGGAACGAGCTTTATTTGATATAAAAAAAGGTAAAATATAAAAAGTGGCAAGCAAGAAACCAGGATAGTCATATAGTGACTCCACCAACGGTTATCATATAATAGGGTTCCCAAAGTTTGGAAATACTCGGTGTCAGGTGATCCGGCACTTACATACTCTTTACTTAGTGAGAGTATGGAAAGTATGCTGAAAATATCTATTGCAATGATGGTGAAAGTGAAAATACTAAAACCAAGGTATGCATAGGCCATGCTTTTATTATGTTGTATAAATATTGGTAATAATAGCACCGCTATACCAACAGACAAGGCTCCATTAAACAACTCAAGGAGAATAGATATTTTTACTTGGTTTGCATTTGCAGCAACATTGGTTAGGAAATCAGCTGCAAAGACAATGGGACCTAGATAAATCAGATTTACAAAAATGCTGAGAGCAATCAGTAAAAGCATTCCTACTCCAACAACTCTGGCAGTCTTTTGATGTGTATTCATTTTTGTTTTTTTTAATGATTAATAATTTATTCGAGACTATATATCATAGGATATTCTTCCAATTCCCTCCTGCTTGTAAATTTGCCTTCCCTCAAACTTTATTTCCACTCCCTGCTTTTCTCCGGTTTTTTAAAAAATAACCGTCCAATAAGATCCTGAGCCATCTTAACATAACACAATGACATTATATAACGAAGCTGGACTTGTCATAATATTATTTCTTTTCAGGGTTTACCATCACCTCTAAGTCATGTTCCGCCGAAAATGGTCGTCCCTCACTGGCTAACCCGTCTATGCGGATGCTTAGCTTACCAACATCATCAGAACAAAAGAACTCCACCATGGCTTTTCCGTTCGAATCTGTTTTCACTGATGGGTTCCAGTGGACGGTAGACCTAAAATCCGGCCTGCGATGATCCTGAGCATTGGAATAATCAGGGGTTTTGAAGTTTACTGGTCTGTTGAGTCCTTCAATCAGTTTGGACGGATCATCGAGAGGCTCCCTGACATCTCCCTTTATTGTTTGCACCATTACAATCCCGTTTTTACCCATGAGCCCGAAACGTACCAGTTTATAAGGGTCTGTTACAATTTTCACTGTGAGGAGGTCGGATGGCTTAAGCGAAAGGAAGAAATCTGTGTTCTTAGTCGCTATGCCGTCAATGACATACAGTGGGTCATCGGTTGCTTTAGTGGGTTTAAGATATTTAACCCGCACTATGCTTTTCTGGCCTATCTTACCATAATAAAGGGATTGGATAACTTCCTTCAAAAGTTCCCCCATGGTGGAAAATGAAATGTAATTTTGGACATTTATGGTGATGTCTGCTCCCTTGATCACCTCCTCAAAATCTCTGACTGTAAAGTGGCTACTGTCAGATGTTATTGTTTCAGTGGATGTGTAAATGCTATATGATCGCTCGATCAGCCTACTTTTGGAAAAAAAGGACGCATAAAGATCTGGTCTATCTGTTTCCATCGACTGGGGAGAACGAGGTAATTTAATGGGATCTTCCTCCCACACAATTTGTAAATTCGGGATCACTTTTCCACTGGTTTGCGCCATATAAAAAAATTCATCCTGGTCAAATAAGTCTAAAATTACTAGCTTGAACTTTCCTTTTTCAGAAGTAGAGGTCTGGTAAAGCATCTTCTCCCTTTGAAGATAAAATATGATTTGCGTGAAATCTGGTACCGGTTCAAAGGTATCAGCAAAATAAGCTCTTCCACGTTTTTGAATCATACCAGTAAAGGTGAAAAGAGGTTTTTTGACCTTGTTAGACAATATTTCATTCCATGGAACATCTTCTGAAACAGAGATCAAGTAATTGTCCAGGCTGGTCATCCAATTTGCATCGGACCGGTCAATCAGAAACCTTTCCTTTACACCATTGAGAATATTTAATTCATCAGGCAGTGAATTTTCCTTTTCTATATCAAACAGCGAGGTATTGAGTACTTTGACTGAAAATTCTCCTTCAACTGGTTGTCCCTGGCTATCTGTCAAAGTAACCTCCAGTATTACTTTTTCCCTGGTTTGAAAACCTTGTTGAGCGGTCTCAACTTTCGCTTGCACCAGCCTTTCTCCCGGACTGTAAAAATTACGGCTTGCCAGTAGGTTCCCAGCCTTATTTAGTAACGAAACGTGG
>JAPUIM010000513.1 GCA_027297025.1 Bacteroidota bacterium
TTTGACTTCATAATCTTTGTCCAAACTTTTTCGCAAGGTGATCGGTGTGGCAAGACGGGGTGTAATATCTTTTTCCAACAAACGATAAGTATGTAAAATCACCAGTTTGGCTTGGAATTTCCTGGCGACATGTATTGCGTATTCAAGGGCCACTTGTGAATTGTTTGAAAAATCAACCGGTACTAAAGGTCTTTCAACACTGACATGAATGTTATGTAATTGATCTTGGTTTGCCCAATGAACATTATTGTGACGTTACCAAGATAATAGTGATATAGGCCAAAAATTAGGATTTCAGTCAGAGCACAAGATGACTTTGTCATTTTTTTTGGGATTGATCTTTTAAGAAATTCTTATATTAACGATGAATGGCAAGGTCAAAAGAAAAAGAATTCCAGGATCAATCGGCTTTTAAGGCCATCATTAATTCAGCACAGGAAGGCGTTCTGGTAGTTGATGCCAAGGGAACCATCTTGATGGCAAATCCCAGCTCAGCAAGGATATTTGGTTATTCTTCAGGCGATCTGATCGGTAAGAAAGTAGATCATTTGTTGCCTTCACATTTACGCAAAATACACCATAATCATAGAAAAGGTTATCATGACAATCCACGGACCAGATTAATGGGTCAAGGTATAGATCTGGTCGGATTGAAAAAAGACGGTTCTGAGTTTCCCGTAGAAGTAAGTTTGAGCCACACTGAGATTAATAATCAAAGCGTAGCCATCGCCTTTATTATCGACATTTCTGTCAGGAAGGCCATTGAAGAGGCCATTAAGAGAGAAAAAGAGACAGCGCAGATGTATCTTGATGTTGCTGGTGCCATTTTCCTGGTCATAAATAAAGATCAGAGTGTCGCTCTCATCAATCAAAAAGGCAGTGAGTTATTGGGATATCCGGAGCACGAGATCATCGGGAAGAACTGGTTCGATCACTTTATACCTAAAAGGTGGCAGAAAGGTATCAAAGAAGTTTTTGAGAATAACATGAAGGGGAAGGAGAAGCCTATACGATATTATGAGAATCCCGTGGTATGCAGAAACGGTGAAGAAAGATTAATTTATTGGCAGAATACAATTATCAAAGATGACAAGAATAGCATAACTGCCAGTTTGAGTTCAGGGGTAGATGTAACGGATCGCAAAGCAGCGGAAGATGCACTGAGAAAGAGTGAAGAAAAATTGATTATTTACGCCTCAGAATTAGAAAAGAAGGTAAAAGAGAGGACGGATGAGTTGGCAAAATCCGTAAAGGCCTTGAAAAAACTTAATAAAGATTTAAAACGGGAAATTGAAGAACGAATGAAAGCGGAACAGGATGTAAGAGATGCACTGTCCCAACAAAGGGAATTAAATGCTTTAAAATCTCGGTTTGTTTCCATGGCCTCCCATGAATTCCGCACACCCTTAAGTGCCATTTTATCTTCTGCATCATTGATATCGAAATATAAGGATGCTGATACTGAGGAGAAGCGATCAAAGCACGTTACCAGAATTAAGGCATCGGTTAGTAATATGACCAATATTCTAAATGACTTCCTTTCTCTAGGTAAACTTGAGGAGGGTAAAGTATCTCTAAACACATCTGTTTTTGATTTGGTAGTCCTGGGAAGAGAATCTATTGAAGAGACGCAATTGGGAGCTAAAAGAGGTCAAAAAATTGTAATGATCAGTAACAAAGATCGTCAGGAAGTTTTATTGGATCGAAACCTGACTAAGAACATACTAAATAATTTACTTTCAAATGCAGTAAAATATTCTGTAGAGGATAAAGATTCCAAATTATCTTTTAATTTTAAAGACAAGTGGATTACTATTAAAGTAACTGATCAAGGCATGGGCATTCCCATTGAGGATCAGGAACATATATTTGAAAGATTTTTTCGGGCTCAAAATGCCACTTATATTCAGGGAACGGGCCTGGGTCTCAATCTGGTCAAAAAATATGTAGGCATGATGAAAGGTTCCATCAGCTTCAAAAGTGAACTAAATGTGGGAACAGTGTTTACGGCCAAACTCCCATATAAGGTATAATTGAATGAAAAAAATATTGTTGATAGAAGATCATCAGGAAGTCAGGGAAAACACTGCTGAAATATTGGAGTTAGCCAATTTTGAAGTAATCACTGCACCAGACGGGAAAATAGGTGTGGCGAAAGCCAATACTGCAATGCCTGATTTGATCATTTGTGATATTATGATGCCTGAATTGGACGGATATGGAGTCCTTCATATTCTAAACAAGAATCCGGCAACTGCCAGTATTCCATTTATTTTTCTCACCGCAAAAGCCGAACGATCTGATTTTAGGAAGGGTATGAATTTGGGTGCCGATGATTATTTAACTAAACCCTTCGACGATTTGGAGCTTCTGGATGCGGTAGAAAGCAGGTTCAAAAAAAGTGAGATCCTGAAGCGGGAATATCAACAAAATATGGAAGGATTGTCCAAATTCCTTATTGATGCCAGGGGATTACAGGAATTGGAAAAACTTTCGGTCAGTAAGAAAACCAGAATATATAAAAAGAAGAAGAACATTTATTTGGAAGGCGCATTACCGACCTTCATCTTTTTTATAAATAGGGGAAATGTGAAGACCTATAAAACCAATGAAGACGGTAAGGACTTCATCACGGGTTTACACAAAAAGGGAGATTTTATTGGCTATGAATCTATGTTAAAAGGTGTGGACCATCAGGAGTCTGCTACAGCACTGGAAGAAACCGAAATTGGCGTAATACACAAAGATGATTTTTTTAGATTGATCTATGAGAACAGAGATGTGGCACGAAAATTTATCCGTTTGTTATCAAATAA
>JAPUIM010000514.1 GCA_027297025.1 Bacteroidota bacterium
TGTAGCATTAGGTGATTTTTGAGTTTCTTGATTCGATTGCGCCCATACGAGAAAATGGTTGCAGTATAAAAAGAGGATTAATATTTTGGGTAATACTTTCAAAAACCGCTTATCTAATGTTCGTTAATTAATTAGTGTTCGAATGAATGGATGTTTTATATATGGTGGTAGTATTTGGAAGTCATTATTAGCAATGCCAAATGCGCAAAATTAATTCATTTTAAGCTACCATAAAACAGACCATTCGCCTACTTTTATCTTAGTTTTACAGGTACGCAAAAACTATACCCTGTTGAAAAAAGATCCTTTGGCTGGATCAAATAGTTTTATGACATTAGGAGGGATTGATGTATGAGGATTTTTATGAGAAAAATATTTATCATTCCTATACAACTGTATCAATGGATTATTTCCCCGCTTATCCCATCCTCCTGCCGGTTTACTCCCACTTGCTCTAGTTATGCCAAGCAAGCCATTCTTAAGTATGGCATCATAAAGGGATTTTGGTTGGGGTTTAAGCGCATCTCCAAATGCCACCCATGGGGAAGCAGCGGTTATGACCCCATTCCTTGACCATTTTCCAGTTCTTTATTTTTATTAATTCTTAACAGGATAAGTACTCCAATAATTATTAACGGGATACTCAACAATTGACCCATATTCAGCACCAGGTTATTCTCAAAAGTCACTTGATTTTCTTTGATAAACTCGTAAAAAAATCTTAAACCAAATAATATTATCAGGAAAATGGCAAATAATTGCCCTTCCTTTAATTTCTCTTTTTTTCTATACCAGAGATAAAACACCAAAACGAATAATAATAAACTTGAAACCGATTCATATAGCTGAGCAGGATGTCTTACAATACCGTGAGTTATAATCTCTGCTTCATAACCTCTGGGTGTTTTTTGAAGCCGGTAGTTCAACCTATCTTGGGTGGGTTCTTTAATGTGGTGGGTCACATTACCGTACCTGGTCAAAATTCCTTTTACCTGGGTTTCCAAAAACGATATGATCCCTTGCTCCGGATAATTTTCATTTTTGAAGTTAATGTGCAGACTGATCGCCGGATTGCCTTCCAGGTCTGGTTTTTCACTAGAATTCTTTGTGGCCTCAACCGAGGAGATGGCGGGGTTGCTGTCTAGGATCGCTTTTTCAGCTGCTCGGGCGAATATCACTCCATAGTCTGATCGTGTAGGAATTCCTTCGATTTCAGAGTTCATGAAATTGCCAAAACGAATCAGGCACCCGGTTAACGCAACCAAAATTACCATTCTATCTAATATCCATAGATAACTTTGTCCTTCTTTCTTTTCTTTTTTTGCTTTAAACTTAACAAATGGAAAATTCCAACTAAATGTCAATCTTATATCATAATTCACGTATAAGAACAGGGCTAATAAGATACCTACCGTTGCTCCATGACTTGCCAATCCACCTTCCCAGATTTTTAATATTTTTATTGGGTTTGCAAAATATACTCCTGGTTCGTAAAAGACAACATGTCCCAATCTAGCACCAATAATAGTCCCCAACATCATGTATATGGTGAGCATCTCCACATATTTTTCTGACTTCCCTTCTTTTCTAAATATGTAAAACATGATCTGTTGGCCTATAAGAAACCCGGAAGCAAACAATAATCCATACCAGCGGACAATTAAACCTCCCCAGGTGAACAGATCTGGATTAGGATCCCATACTATAAAACTCAAGGGCATAATTTTTTGAGACAAATATATTAGATTTTCGATAGGGTATATTTCAAATTCAAGGGATATTTAACTGTACACAAGTTTTTTGGGAAGCATCTTGTTCTGCTTTCTTTTTTGAAAGGCCAAAACCATTGCACAATGATTGTCCATTTATAAACACTTGTGAGGTAAATTCTTTGTAATTCTTCTCAGTTTTAATTTCAACGGTTTCAAATTTGAGCTCTTTATTTTGTTTTTGAGCCCATTCTATGATCCTGCTTTTAAAGTTGGGATCGTCCTTAATGATTTCATCCAGGTCGAGATGATGAGCGAACAGTTTCTTAATGATAAATTTTTTGCAGGCAATAAACCCTTTGTCCAGATAAATAGCTCCAATGAGGGCCTCTAAGGTATCCCCATACAATGATTTGTGAGAGAGTGAAGTTTTTTTGTGAGCATCAAATTCGACGATATTGTTGATGCCAATTTTTTTCCCCAGGTTGTTTAATGACTCCCGGTTTACAATTCTAGACCGGATCTCAGTTAGAATTCCCTCATCTTTAAAGGGAAATTTTTGAAACAAGAGTTCAGCGACTACCGCTCCCAATATCGCATCCCCCAGGTACTCTAATCTTTCATTGGACAGTTTAATACCAAATCCACTAGCTTTGGCTATCGAACTATGCTGGGTAGCCAGTTTATAAAGATCCAGATTGTAGGGTTTGTCCCCAACAATAGACTCCAGCGCAATTATGAGCTTTTTTTCTTTAGAGGAGTAGGATTTGAATATTGATCTGAGTGGTTTGAAAATAGGATACACTATTCATTGTATTTTCCAAACACGATGGAGCAATTATGTCCTCCAAATCCGAAAGTATTGCTTAATGCAAGGTTTACTACTCGTTTTTGAGCTTTGTTAAAGGTGAAGTTTAATTTGGGATCAAAAGTTTCATCGTGGGTGAAATGGTTGATAGTAGGTGGAATAAGATCATTTTTCACTGCCAAAATTGTAGCTATCCCTTCAATAGCACCGGCTGCTCCTAGCAGGTGACCAGTCATTGACTTGGTGGAACTAATATTTAAATTATAGGCATCTTCCCCAAATACCGACTGTATGGCTCTGGCTTCTCCCGGGTCTCCCAACGGGGTGGAGGTGCCATGAACATTGATATAATCTACTTCTGAAGGCTTTATTTGAGCCTCTTCCATGGCATATTGCATTACTTTGGTTATACCCACCCCGTCGGGATGAGGGGCAGTCATATGATAAGCATCGGCTGACATTCCGCCCCCTAGTATTTCAACATAGATCTTAGCACCTCTGGCCTTGGCATGCTCCAACTCTTCCAGGATTAGAGCACCAGCTCCCTCACCTAATACAAACCCATCGCGTTCTTTATCAAATGGCCTGGAGGCAGTTTCGGGAGAATCATTTCTTTCTGAAAGCGCTTTCATTGCGTTAAATCCGCCCACCCCTGCTTCTGTAATAGCTGCTTCTGAGCCCCCGGAAACCATTATATCCGATTTGCCCAACCTGATATAGGTAAAAGCATCTATCAGGGCATTGGTAGAGGAGGCACAGGCCGATACGGTTGTAAAATTAGGTCCTCTGAATCCATACTTGATAGAAATTAGTCCTGCGGCTATATCGGCGATCATTTTGGGAATAAAGAAGGGATTGAATCGTGGAGTGCCATCACCAGTAACAAAACCTTCTACTTCATCTTGAAAAGTCTTTAGTCCTCCAATGCCTGATCCCCAAATCACACCTACTCTTTCAGGATTGATTTTATCTAGGTTGAGATTAGCATCTTTAATGGCTTCGTCACAAACCACCAGTGCAAATTGGGTAAAGGGATCCATTTTTCTGCCTTCTTTGCGATCG
>JAPUIM010000515.1 GCA_027297025.1 Bacteroidota bacterium
GCTATGATCAAAGAATCACCAAACACAAATTCTTTGGATTTGGCTTCAAATCCTTTGAGTCCTTTATGGGAACCCACCATGGTACTTAAACCACCACTGACTGATGAGGAGGAGATACGATCACCGGTTAAGGTAAATCCCCCTACCATTCTTAACTTATCATCCCCCACATTGGTGTATACTATATCATTGAAATATGACTGAAATCTTGGATAACCCGATAATTCATCTGGCAATCTTTTAACGCTGGCAAACCTTATGGTGCCTTTTGCCGGTTTATCCAATTTGCCGTAATAACTCATACTAACATTATCTGCAGATAGAGCGGGGATGTTTACCTTAAAATTATAGGCGCTTAACTCACAAAATACCGAATCGGGGCTCAAGCCGGAATTCATCCAGTCCATTTTACCCCCTTCACCTACAAATAAATTGTCTACCACCATAAATGCCCCGAGGGTTTCACTTATTAATACAGAATCATAAGGTGTTGATATGGTTAAATTAGAGTTTTCAAATTTGATCAACGGACCTTCCACAATCGGTTGGGCCACGTCAGGCGGGGTAAAAACCGGTTCAGTATAAAACTCAAAATCAACCTCTTCGGGAGATTCCTCTTCCTTTTCGCTTTTTTCTTCGCTAAACCCGCTGCTCCAATCAGATCCCCAGCTCTCACCATCGTCACCCCATCCGCTGGAAAATCCGCCGTCATCACCATCACTTCCCCAACTATCATCGGCTTCCTCCAATGAAACAAGATCCTCTTCAGTTACCAGGTCCTCCTCCTCTATATCCTCAATCTCTTCCTCTTCTTCATAAAGAACTATGGATTCTTCGATGGTGGGTGGAATAAAATCAAATGTTACAGTCCCACCATCAAAAAGAAGTTGATTATAATTGGAATAATACAGCGCATTTTTAGCAAAGAAATTCCTCATGGTGATCAAGTAAAGGTGAATTTGCTTGTGACCGTAAACATCGACCACCTTTTGGGTCATCTGCAGGTAGGCCAGAAGATTTTCGGAATCCAATCCTGCAGAATGATGGGCTTTGACCAATCCGGAAAAAAAATTGGCCTGATGGGGTATCAATTTAAAATGCTTTTGGTGCAACTTTACCGCGATGTCCATGACAATGGCTTTTTGGTCGTCATTGAGCGTTCCATCCCCCCACATGGTTTTAAATTCTGAACCCATCAATACCAGGCCCTCATTCCTAAAAGATTGAAACAAGCTATCTACTTCCTGACCAAATTTTTCTGACTCTTGGGTGAATTCATAATATTGGGCCCTGGCCACCAGGGACACGAGGAGCAATAAGAAACATATGAATTGCTTAGGTTTCATCTGGGCTGTATAGGTTATTAGGTATACGGTTTTAACGAAATGTGGCTAGTAATTTATGAATGAACAAGTTACAAATTTTTAATTATTTCTTAGAAAAATCACACACGCCCAATTATTCCTAATATTAACATCGATTGAAACGACTAACTCAAGATAAAATCCAAATCCCTTATCTACAGCCTGCTATGGAGATAATGTTAGTGAAATAAATGCTGAAATGAGCAGAAGATGAATTATCAACTAAATGTATGGTATGATCCGCCAGAGCCCGATTATCGGTTATGTGCCACATGCCACTTCGGTCAGCAAATAATCTGTTTTCTTCATCATAAACCAAAAGATCGGCAAAAACCTCCGATGACTCTTCATACACCAGAAATTCAGCCCTGTCTGGTTGGGGATCAATATAAATTACTCCATATACCTGGCAAGGGTCCACTGGTAAGTCAGCGCCCAGCAGGTAATAAATTATGATCAATAGAATAGGATGGAACAATATGGAGGTCATTTAGTAAGAATTAACAATAGCCACAAAATCATCCGCCTTGAGAGAGGCTCCGCCAATTAATCCGCCATCCACGTCGGGACAAGCAAATAACTCCTGAGCGTTCCCCGGATTACAGCTTCCTCCATATAAAATAGTGCAATCCCCGGCTAAATCTTTTCCAAACTGAACTTCAAGATCATTCCTGATTCGTTGGTGCATTTCCTGGGCTTGTTGTGTGCTAGCGGTTTTGCCGGTACCTATGGCCCATATCGGTTCGTAGGCTATCACCAGTTGGGAAAAATCCTCACCGGTCAATGAGAAAATACTCTCCTGGAGCTGTTGCTTAACATAATCAAAATGAGTGCCGTTTTCCCTGATCTCCAATGACTCTCCACAACAAAAGATGGGAGTAAGGTCATGGGCCAGGGCCATCTTTACTTTTTCCCCTAACTCAGCATTGGTTTCATTAAAATAACCCCGGCGTTCACTATGCCCTATGATCACATAGTCAATCCCAGCAGATTGTAACATAGGAGCAGATACTTCACCGGTGTAAGCCCCTGAGGTTTTTGAATAACAATTCTGTGCTCCAATAAAAACATTATCCACCGGATTAATAATTTCTTTTATGGCCAATAAATGAACAAAAGGTGGACAAAGCACCACTTTTTGATCCGAAGGTATTTTCCCCGATAAATTGTGGGAAATGGCGTTGGCCAATTCTTTTCCCTCTTCCAGGGTTTTGTTCATTTTCCAATTTCCGGCGACTATCTTATATCTCATGGTCGAAATTTTTTAAATAGTTAAGCTAACCAAAATTAAAAATTTAATCTCACTTGGAAAATGATCCTCTCCCAATATTATAAAGGTTAGATGTTATTACCAGACTTGTCTCCTACCAGAGGTTAACCATTTAAGGTAAATCCCAATTTCATAGTCACTTGCCACTTCCCCACTTTGTCGCCCTCGATACTTCCTCGAGTTTCAATGATCTGGAACCATCGCATATTGTGAATGGTCTTGGAGGCCTTGGCAATGGCATTTTGAATCGCATCTTCGATGCCTGCGGTGGAGGCACCAGTAAGTTCTATAGTTTTATATACATTTTCACTCATGACTAAGAAGTTTTGTTCCCCTTAAATTAGTCTTTTCCCCCTTGCCAGTCAATTTGTAGTTGATTAATGATGAATATCCCGCATTCCTTCCTTTAGGCATCTAGCAGGCTTTGTGCCTATGCTTTTGGTAGCTATTTCTAAAAGTTTGTATTGCGCAATGGTTTTCAATTCATATTCTCAAGTATAAGATATGAGAAAAATACCAGGAAGATTATTGAGCAGAATATAATGATCGACCAATTCAGCCACTTGAGTTTAATTGACATTACAATTTCACGGTTTACTTTTTCATATCTGATATGAAGTATCGATAGAAAATTGATTCCGATGGCTATAAGCGGTCCAAAAAGAAGTAAAATTCTAATCAACCAATTTAATGGTAAACTATCTCCGTATTTTTGATCCAAATCTCCAATCCATTCATAAACGGAGGTAAGAATTCCAAAATCAATTTGTAGGTAATGCTTTAAAATTACTCCGCTAAGAAACAGCAATGGAAGAATAAGCAGCAATGCACCAAGTATGGCTGATTTCCTGGTGTTCAATAAAGTAAGTCTGAATTCTTTTTTGTGCTGGTCCACATCAATTATGGGAGGAGTTAGATTTTCTATAATGTTCTCAATTTTATTTTCTTCTCTATCCATATCTATACAATACAAGTGCTTGGAAAAGGTTGCATTACATCTTTTCTTTAAGTTTTGAAATACCTCTTGAAAGCAATGATTTGATTGTCCCCTCTTTTTTGTTTAAAATAGTTCCTATTTCTTTGATTTTTAATTGCTCAAAATACTTTAGACTGATTACTTCTTGGTATTTTAAGGGGAGTTCTTTGATGGCATCCTGAACTTGGACAAATTGCTTATCCTTATGTAATTTGGCTTCAGCATTTGATTTTTCCTCCACTAAATCCTCTAAACTAACGGTAATCAAATAATTGCTATAAATCTCGCTAATAAACGTTGGACTATACTTTTGTGATCTATAAAAGAGATTTATTTCATTGGTAGCGATTCTGTAAAGCCAGCTTAATATTGGAATATCTTTCCATTTGAATTTGTGAATATTCAAATAAGCTTTGAGAAAAATTTCTGAAGTAATATCCTTAGAAGTGTCGAAATCTCCAGTTCTTCTGTAGCAGTAATTGAAGATGGTTTGATAGTGCTGGTTATAAATTTTTTCAAACTTATCAGGATTTATCCTAATTTCCTTTATTAATTGCTCTTCACTCAAGTGTTTTTTATTCTATATAATACAAGAAAGAAGAAATGGTTGCATTGAATTTTACCGCTTGATGTAAACACAGTGCGACGTTGTATCGAATAATTTGTTCAGGTTTTTCTAGTGCATTTAAAAGCCTTTTCAATATTTAGATACCATGTCTGGGAATTACATTCTGGATACCGACGGGTTGTAATATACATCACCTGGCGCTCAAGAGCAATGTAACTCACCACTGCAAGGAGGCGGTAAACCCCAGTGGATGTGGTGAAAGGCGGAATACTGTTCCACCGTGCTTTTTTTTGCGCAGTTCAGTGCGTAAATCCATAAATTTAAACACGGTTTCAACCGTAAAGTAGGATATCGCTGTACTCAGGGCGACGTCGCTCAGCCAATGAGCGCCTTTGTATACCCGAGACCAAGCAGTGATTCCACCTAAGGTATAGAATAAGCCCTTCACTACTTTACTTTCAACGGTTTTGGCGATTACAAATGAGGTGGTCATAGCTACAATTGTATGCCCTGAGGGAAAAGAGTGAAACTTTGCCTCGTTGGTAAATGGAGAAAAAAACCAATTTCCCTTATCCTGTCCGGGTCTTGCCCTACCAACTACTATTTTCGTAATAGTTTGCAGCAAACCGGCTGCGGTAATCGCAGTTATTGAACTGACACCCGCTTTACGCATTGGCTCACGTCCAATACCCAATCCCAGGGCATAAATACCCCCGGCAAACAAATATCCGAATTGCGGTTTCCCCCAAAAATCGCCGATTTTTTCCAGGTCATTACCAAAGTTGCCTTGATTATCCCGAAAAAACTCATAGACCGGTTCATCTGCCAGCGTTAGTAGTAGTGTTCCTGCCATAACTCCGCCAAAAGTGAGCAACTGTTTTTTCTTCCAGTGGGCTGGCCGACTAAAAACATAACCGAAACCTTTATAATAATCCTTAAAATCCTCTGTCAAGGTCTGACCTAGGGTTGGGGGCACCTTTGTGGCTGAGGTGTCGGGATCCTGATGAACCACCTGGCACCAAAGGGTGGTATTATTCCCTACAAAAAAGAAGTGGAGTAGCACCAGGGACCAGTAATGAAATGAGTGCATTGGTTAAACTTTGCTTTGGCAGATCAGAAATATAGCTAAATTCCACGATTTTGATTCCATTCAATGGGCAGCGATTCAACATCTGAACAAAAATTAACGTTTCGAATGCTAAAACTCATAAAGGGCGAAACCTGCCATATTTAGATATTTACTAGGTTATTATCCTATCTTGCACAACAATTGGACCTGGCCGTCCTTAAAAGAAAAATCAATAAACTGTGCGGAGTCCATCTCGATTAATACTTATCCCCATTTTGATCCTAGCCTTGGGTTGCGGTAGTGATGATGAATCATCTCCGCCAACAATTCCTGATGACGATGGGACCCCGGTTGAGGAATCTTATTTCGAAATTGTCAGTGCTACTCACCTACCGGTCACTAGTCTGGAAGGCCGCAGTATGGATGCCCGGTTTAGTGATTTCGATGGTGATGGGGATCAGGATCTGGTGATCGTTCTTGAATTTGAACCCAATATCCTACTCATCAATGCGGGTGGTGGCGTTTTTAACGATGAAAGTAATACACGACTTCCTCGCAGCGCCTGGGATTCACAGGACGTGGGAGTCGCTGACTTCGATCTTGATGGCGATATGGACATCATTGTGGTAACCGGGGATGAACTTGTCAACGAATTATACTTAAATAATGGCAACGGAACTTTTAGCGATAATAGCGATCGTTTACCGGTGCAAGGAATATCCTATGCGGTTTTGATTGAAGACCTGGACCTGGATGGCGACCCCGACATCCTAATCGGCAACAAGGGGCAAAATGTTATTCTCATCAACGATGGAGCAGCCAGGTTTACCGACGAAACAGCCGACCGTCTTCCTATCGTATTTGACCAAACGCGGGATTTGGAGCTTGGCGATGTAGATGGTGACGGTGATTTGGACTTGGTTGTTGGCAATGAGGACCGTAACCGGTTATTGATCAACACAGGTGGGGGGTTTTTTGTAGATGAATCGGATGCACGCATCCCCATCCCGGAAGGGGTTGAAGAAACCAGGGAGGCGGATTTCGGAGATGTGGACGGCGACGGCGATTTGGATCTGTTGTTTGCCAATATAAATCTTATAGCCAACGGCTCTCCCCAGAATCGCTTACTCCTGAACGATGGCAATGGTTTTTATAGCGATGTTACCCTTGAAAATCTTCCTTTAAATCCCGAAGCAAGCCAGGATGGGGATTTTCTCGATCTGGATCAAGATGGAGATCTGGATATCATTACCGGTAACGTCATGCTCACTCCCAGTGGGTTGTTCGATCCCGCGCCTTATTTGATCTGGATTAACGATGGTTCAGGGGTATTTACTGAGGCAACCTTGGATTTTTTTCCTAAAGAGATTTCCGGAATTGGATTTGATATCGAAGCCACCGATTTGAATGGGGACGGAAAACCAGACCTTTATTTGGCCAGCAGACGAACTGTCGACGTATTATTGCTGTCAAGGTGATAAGTCAAATACTTGATAGTAATCCTCCTTAACCTGGGAAGTGAAAATGCATCCGGTTCATTCCATGATTTCAAGTCCTTCTGGGAAAGCCTTAAAATAACCTGAGGGTTCACTTCACTTGCAGCAGCCAGCTTCCAGTTTTAAACCATTGCTGTTCCATCTGCTGAAGTATTCCAGTAAGTTGAAGTTGTGAAAAGAAATTGGAAACAATATTTTTCAACAGAGGATCGTCCGGGGGCAAAGCGATGCCAATGGGTTCAATGGTCATTGGCTGATTCAAAGTGACAAAGTCATCATCCGGATATCGCATTACGGAATAGGCGCAAACCGGATAGTCAGCGATTAATGCATCCGCTTCACCCTCTCGCAACATTTTTACCGCGTCATTGTAATTGGCTACCGCTGAGAGACTGGCATTGGGAATCTGTTTATTAACAAAACTTTCGGAAGTAGAACCCTTTAGTGCCACCAATTTCACCTCTGCCTTGTTCATATCACTGGCATTTTTGACTGCAGCCAGCGTGGATGATTTGGTCAGGATCGATTTACCGGAAAGTATATAGGGTCCTACGAAGGCAACTTTCATATTGCGTTCTGTAGTGATGGTCATCCCTGACATTACCACGTCCACTTTTCTTTCTTGTAAGGATACCAGCAGTTCGCTAAAGGGTATTTCAATAATTTTCAATTCGACACCCATAGCTTCAGCAAGCAACTCCGCCAGCTGTACCTCGTAACCGATCAATTGATCTTCACGGGATAACATGGCGAACGGAGGCTGGTCCCCTGACATTCCCACCCGGAGTTCACCTCGTTTTTGGATATCCTTTACTATTTTTTGACTATAGCATTCAATGTTTATGGCAACAATGAACAGAAAGAAGCATAGACTCTTTGATATTATTTTCATGATTGTTGGTTTAGCGGAAAAAAAAATTTTGATAAGATAATGATTCAGTTTGAAATTTTCATCGAGTGCTGCCATTAGTTGATACTCATGATAAAATGATTTATTTAGATGCCCGATGTAATAGGTTATCGCCCCTTTAAAAACCCGAACGATGCGGATGTAAGTTGTCCAGTGTTATTGACTTCAAATCCCTTGAGGAAGACTTATAATAACGGTGGGATTAGTAGTATACTGTACTACACCCAGCGATGGGATTACAGCACAGTTTTAGATGTCTCATTTTCCCAAAAGTTCCCTGACTATGCAAACTTCTATACCAGTTTCTCCCTCAAGTACCTGGCGGTATAATTGTCCTTCTGTTTGACCAGATCTTCCGGGGTGCCGGCAAAATTCAGGTACCCCCCCAGTTCCCCACCTTCCGGTCCCAGATCGATGATCCAATCGGCACACTTGATCACCTCCAGGTTGTGCTCAATGATGATCACACTGTTCCCTTGATCAATCAAGGCTTCCAGCGTGGACAACAGTTTGTTTATATCGTGAAAGTGTAAACCGGTAGTGGGTTCATCAAAAATAAACAAAACATGATCGCCTCCCTTGAGTGTGTTTTCCGAACCCTTCCCC
>JAPUIM010000516.1 GCA_027297025.1 Bacteroidota bacterium
TGCCTCTGGGAGCCTTGGTTAATATTTTGGATTCCACTTCCACCTGATCGTGAAAGTAATTGGACGAAACCCCGGGATAAGCAGCGGGCTGATCGGGTGGTGCGAGTTCTCTTTTGATCGTTAATCGATATCGGGCTGCCGATGGGGAGTCAGAGAGGGAATAGGTTCTAAGAATGGGTTTGTATTGACCCGGAATGTCCAACTTGATAGGAAGGAATTGACCAGGCAGAAATGTCCCTAATGGTTTTCCATCTTCTGGCTCTAGGTAAAAGGAAGTAATAGTCTCACTTTCCGGTACTTTTTCAGCCACCACCAAAGTCTTGTATGCTTCTCCGGCCGGTGTAGTTATTTTTTCTTTGGACAATCGATCTTCAAAGGTAGAGCTCCATCCAGGGGAAAGGGCTTTTACTTTTAGGGCATCCCGGAAACCTTTATAATTTTCCTTGTCGAAATACATCAATTGATTGATCTCATTGATGGTCATGCCCTTTGGATCTATTTTTACCGGTTGAATCTCATCTCCAGCTTCCACCTCACCTTCTTCCAGCACCCTAAAGTAAAACCCCAACCGTCCACTCTTCAGTATCTGACCGTAAAATCCCTTGGTTTCCATTTTGATGGCCAGTTTATAGCAGGGAACCCTGGGTTGGGTAACCTCGAAAAGTGTGGAACCGATTCTGAATCGATCACCTACATGAACATCTTGATCCGACAAACCTTCCACGGTGAAGTTTTCACCAAACTGGCCCATGCTAAAATCATTTCTGGACAGTTCGTTTTCCCAATAAGCATAATTGTCATACGAATAAACATACACCGCCCTGAATACTCCTCCATGTCCGATCAGATCGGCCTGGCCATCACCGTCGATGTTCAATGTTCTTACTTTTACTCTTCCCTTTACAGGTTCTTTGAAAATGCCGGTGGAGACTGTTTTTCCCTTGAATTCAATTTCCTTGGGAAGGGATACATTCACTGACAGAAGTTTTGGCATGGTAGTAAACTTATAATACCTTTATCTGTCGCACCATTTGGTTGGTAAATCCCCATTCGTTATCGTACCAAGCCATCACTTTCACCAGGTCACCATCCACCACCCTGGTCATTGACAGATCAATAATAGCGGCAAAAGGACTTTTGATGATATCGGTGGATACCAATGGCTCGTCGGTCACATCGATCACTTCTTTATATCTGTCTGTGGCTGCCTCTTCAATGAAGATCTTGTTGATCTCCTCCACAGACGTAGTGCGCTCTGAAATAAAAGTGACGTCGGAAATCGATCCTACCACTACTGGGACGCGTACTGCAATACCGTCAAATTTCCCTTCATATTGCGGAAGTGCTTTAGTAGTAGCAATGGCAGCGCCGGTAGATGAAGGCGCTAAATTAATACCTGCCGCTCTTCCCATGCGTGGGGCCTTCTTAGATGGAGCATCTACTAATGTTTGAGAAGCAGTATAACCGTGCGTGGTGTTGAGAATAGCTTTCTTAATGCCCACATTTCTTCCCAGGATCTCTATCATAGGACTGATATTATTGGTTGTACAACTGGCACAGGAGAAGATAGAAGTCTTCCCATCTTCGGTATTTACACCGTGTACCACAGTAGGTGTGTCCAGGCTATTGGTTGGCCCCGATATAATCACAGTTGTTGCACCTGCAGTAATATGTTTTTCTGCATCCTCCCGCTTGGTAAAGAATCCCGTACTTTCAATCACCACATCCACACCCAGGGATTTCCAGGGCAATTCAGCAGGATCCTTGATGGAAGTATACACGATTTTTTGTTGACCCACCAGCAATTCATTTTCGCCGTTATTAACTTCCTTTTCATAGCGGCCGTAAACACTATCATATTTTAATAAGTAAGCGGCATTTTCTGAGCTCAATAAATCGTTAACCGCCACCACTACCATGTCGGGCGTATCCATAATGATCTTGAGCGTTGCTCTGCCGATTCTTCCGAATCCGTTGATTGCTACTTTTTTCATGTCTTTATATTTAAAAGTGTGGTTTTTGTTATTGCTTTTTTAATCCCTCAAATAATCCGGACAACAATCTTTCAGAATTTCCGGATGGCGTGGAATCACATCATTTTTGAACTCCTCTACAGTATATCTGGGTGTAATATGTTGTGGGCAGTTCCAGTCGAATGCTTTAATATGAAAGATCACCAATCGTTCAATCACAGCCTTGTAGCCCTCCAGCGCAAGTTTTTTCGACATCTCGGTATGCTCCTTGGGGTCCAGTATTTCTGATTCTGCCCATATCTTTAAACGTCTCCTGGTGGGATAGTCCAATAAGATCAGTGCAGCTTTTTTATTGACGTTGATATTACCGGTACTGATATATTGCATATTTCCACGGAAGTCGACATAACCTAAAGTTTCCTTATCAATAACTTTGAGAATGCCTTTGGGACCACCTCTGAACTGCACGTAGGGCCATCCATTTTCGCCAACCGTAGACATGTAAAAACTATCTCTTCCCTCAATGAATGAAATCTCCCGATGATAAAGCTGGTATTGATCAGGCCCATGTTCATCCATCTTTTGATAGATCTGTCTGGAACCGTATTTTTCCTGTGCCTGTTTCACACTTTTTGTAAATGCTAGCTGCGTGTAGTTTTGTCCCATGCTATTTATCCTTTAATTTAACATTAGTATCGTTACAGAAAACACCCGACACCTTTTCACAGGTACCGGGTTTTTTGATGCTTTTTGTTTGTTTCCTTGAAACACAAATTTTGGCGTTTGCTTAGGGCTAATTTTTAACTAAAAAAACATCAACTTATTCAGGCACTAACGGTTTTGTGTTTAGGATTTTGACTTTCTAGTTTAGAGTTTGGGCTTGATAAGTAAATATGGTAATCACATTTTCTTCACATTTTTATCCAAAAAAGCGCGGATCTTATCCCCTATTTCTTTTCCATGACTTTCCAGGGCAAAATGTCCCGCATCGAAAAGATAAAATTCCAGATTTTTCAAATCTTTT
>JAPUIM010000517.1 GCA_027297025.1 Bacteroidota bacterium
TCAATTTTGGCCAGGATATTATTGATCAGGTTATTGTGGTGGATCTTTGAATCGATACACTGAGGAGGGTTGCGCCGGATGTTGGAGGTGATCAGACGAATTCCCTGTTGATCGTAAACCGGCTTTTTCCACTCGGCCAGCACAATTAAACAAGGACCCAGTTGATTCCAGTGAGGGCTCATCCCGGAAGTCAGTTTCTCACCCCGTGAAAGCGTTAATCGGATATGCACCTGGTCCCTCATTCCATTGGCTTTAAGTGTGTCGAACACTGCCTGCCGGATCTCTTTTTTAGAAGGGATGGTGTTGAATGCCATGGCTTTGGCTGAATCAATAAGCCGATCCAGATGAGCTTTCAGTTGGAATATTTTTCCCTGATAGACCCTCAATCCTTCCCATACCGCATCTCCTCCTTGTATGGTACTGTCAAATACTGATACCTTAGCTTCGTTTCGGGGTAACAATTTTCCTCCCACATGTATTAGGATATTTTCATTCCTTGGGTCCGGTAAAATGGCATTCATAATAGTGATTTAGACTTTGATGCAGTGAGCATACAATTTTTGATAATAAAATTCACATTCCTTGAGCAGTGGTTTCAGTTCTTTCCGTAGGGGTTCATTTTTAGGTGTAAATGGGGTAAATCCGGTGGATTGATGCACATTGTGGTACCAATATTTGGCCCAGGTACCATCCTCCGGTCTGGGCCCCGGTTCCCAATGTAGCATTTCATCATAGAATTTTATCTCCAAATAACCGCATAATTCTTTCAAAACTTTACCTGGCTCCTTTAATAACTCTTTAGAATCAATCACTTGTGGATGGCGACCATGTTCCTGTAGTTTTGTAAACAACTCCCATTGGTTCTTAAGTGAAATTTCCTGAGCAGTAGGTTCTGTAACTTTATCAAAAGAAGCTATTACATCTTTGGGTTCTCTGATTAAAAAGACATTATTTAATTGCAAAATGAAGTCGGTGGATAATCCTACCAGATGTTTGGCCATATGTTTGAAGAAAACAATTTTCTTGGAATATTCCCCCCACAAAATTTCATCCACCACTTTTTGGCCATCGTTTTCATACTTGGCTAAAGTTTCCTCCTTCCCCGGATGGTCAATTCCTGTTTGTTTCAAATAATGGGCATATAGTGGTTCATCCAACACCGTAGTATCCGGCCGTTGGGAGAACGAATACATAAGCGCGGTAGAAACATTTCTAGGTCCTGACCATAAATTGATACGGTTAATTTTCATACTCTCCCTGGTAAGTCATTCAATACCATATATAAAAAATAATTTCTTAACTTCCATATGAGAATACCTAAACAATACCATTAAACCAGCATGTATCCTTTTTTGGATATCCTATTTTACCTGTTGCACGTGCTACTGATGGGATTTAACCTAAGCGGTTGGATTTGGCGGAGCACTCGTAAGCTGCATTTGATCAGCCTGAGCTTAACTTTGGGGTCCTGGTCCATTTTGGGCATATGGTATGGATTTGGATATTGTTTTCTTACCCATTGGCATTGGAATGTAAAACGGCTACTGGGGGAAACTGATCTACCCAATTCATTCGTCAAATATTTTTTGGATGGTTTACTCCGTTCAGATTTTGATGCGGGAATGATAGATATAATAACCGGTTTGGGTTTGGCATTACCGATAGTACTATCCCTTTATTTTAATTTTGTTTACCAACCAAAAAGCACAACAGTTTGATTTCAGATTAGGTATGGAAAAGGAAATGAAGGAATATTTATTACCGGGGAAATTTATAGATAGTGATCATCCTTCGGTTATTAAGTTTGCCCATCAAAACGCTTCCCACACTCGGGATGAGGTAAAAAAAGCAGTGGCCTTGTATGGAGCGGTCAGGGATGGATTTCGCTACGATCCATACCATATTGACCTCACGGAAGAGGGAATGAAAGCCAATTATCTTCTAACCCGCATAAGCGGTTATTGCGTAGAAAAAGCCAATTTATTAGCTGCGGCAGCCAGGGTGGTGGGAATACCCAGCCGGTTGGGTTTCGCCAATGTGAGAAATCATATTGGCACTGATAAATTCGCTGAAATCCTCAAAACTGATATCCTAGTGTTCCACGGATATACGGAACTATTCTTATTGGGAAAATGGGTAAAAGCCACTCCCGCCTTTAATCGGGAACTTTGCCATAAACTTCAAGTGGCTCCCTTGGAATTCGACGGATTAAACCACTCCATTTTCCAGGAATACAATCACGCCGGTCATCAATATATGGAATATCTCAAAGATTATGGTCAGTTTAGTGATTTGCCCCGTGATTTGTTCATTAAGGAGCTGCGGAAACATTACGGACATTTGTTTATTAATAATCAGTTGGGGGAAAAGGGAGTTAAAGTTCACTGGTGATATTAAATCTTTGGGAAAACTTTCTAAATTTGCCATCATTCAATCATTTAATCATTCAGTTATTCTACTCATCATGAAACTACTATCTACCCACGGGTTATTAATGATCTTTTTCTTAGTAATTATAGGCTGCGAGAATAAGGAAAAGAAACAAGAGGAAAAACTGCAAAAAGAGGTTTTGGAAGTCCACGATGAGCTAATGCCCCGCATGCAGGATATTGAACAGTTAAAGAGAGAACTGGAAAAGAGAAAGGAGACCCTGGACTCCTTGGCTGATGAGCAGGTGGCCCTTTTCAACGAACTGATCAACCAACTTTCCCAGTCAGGTGAAAGCATGATGGACTGGATGCGTAACTATTCCCGGGAATACAAAGACATGAAACATGACGAGATCATGGATTACCTGGATGATCAAAAACAAAAAGTGGAGGAAGCTAAAGAAAAGATCAATCGGGCCATTGAAGCTGCTGAATCCGAACTGAAGGAATACGATTAAGGACACCTGGTCAACGCCTTACCCACCTCATTCACATGGCTTAACCTACCCTTGTTGCCCCAGGAATTGGTGATATAGGTAATAATTTCTGCTATCTCCAGGTCGGTGAGACCAGATGCCGGCATGGGCTGATTGTAGGAAATACCGTTGACCATAATCTCTCCCCTGAGACCATTTTTTATGCTACAGGCGGTTTTTACCAGGTCTTGCAGGTATTCAGTCTGTATCAAAGGTGGTATAAGTCTTTTTAACCCGGTACCATTTTTTTGATGGCAGTTGGCACATTTCTCCTGGTACAATCTCAATCCATGTACCATGTACTGCTTGTATAATATTTCGGGATCTGCACTTGTGGTTCGGGTGGTACAATGATTACTCAAAAAAGGAAAGGAAAAACAGAGGATTCCGACAAATATTTTAAAAACCAGCCTGGATTTAGAGAGCGTATTCATCCAG
>JAPUIM010000518.1 GCA_027297025.1 Bacteroidota bacterium
AAGCGAGAAACCAAGTGAGGGAGGAATACGGTTATGATCGATTACAGCGATTTCTTAATAACAATACCCATGAATCACCGGAAAGGTTAAAAAAACTCCTTATTGAGGATCTACATAAATTTTGTGGTTTTGAAGTATTGGAGGATGATTATACCGCAATGATATTGAAATTCAAATAACAACCATCAATGAAATTAGCCGTATTAAATTATGATTGATATAACTAAAAATCTGGAAGAGGAATTCTTTGTCGTAAAAATAAGCGGGGAAGTGGATGCCAGTTCATCAATATACCTTGATGAAGCAATTAAGGAGCCCATTCAAAACAATTATAAGAAAATAATTGTTGACTGCTCAGAGCTTACATATATCTCTTCTGCAGGGTTAGGAGTGTTTATGTCATATATACAAGAGATCAAGGACCAACAGATAAGACTTGTCATTTTTGGTTTGAACGAAAAAGTGAACAATGTTTTCCAAATACTGGGTTTGCACCAGTTGCTTCCAATCGCGGCAAATAAAGAAGACGCTAAACAGCTAATCAATGGATTATAGGTATAACTGCCAGTGTAGCAAGGAAAAGCTGAAGAAAATCAGGGAATTTGTATCGGAAGTTCTTCACAAATACAATCTTACGGAGGTGAAAATCAATGAGCTCGTGTTGGCAGTAGATGAGGTTTGTGCCAATCTAATAATCCATTCGCACAATTGTAATCCTCAAGAATCTTTTGAAATTAAAATTAATGTGAATAAAAAAGAGGGTATCACTTTTTACATCATTGACGACGGAAAGATCGGCTTTAACCTAAATCAGTATAAAGAACCTTCCATTAATGAATTGATAAAAAAACAAAAAAAAGGAGGTGTAGGACTAATATTGGTCAAGAGAATCATGGACGATATCCAATTCAAATGCAGCCCCGAAAGAAATGTGTGTCGCCTATTTAAAAAATTAAAAATACATCCCACCTCCTGACACCCCACTAATTCCTCCCGTCACAATTCTACTCTCTCATTTAATACCAACAAAAAATTTGTTAAAATTGCATTTCTCTTTTGTGGTAGGTCTGCGTTTCGGAATGAAATCAATCCTTATTAGTTTTTCCCTTCTATTGATAGTCTTAGGCTGTAAACCTATGCCATGGACTAAATCACAATCGTCGGTTCTATTGACCATTGACACTAGTGCGGTTAGTACTCAAGAATTCATTTATTTTTATAATAAAAACAATTTCAATAGTGATCAAATTGATGATAAACAATCCATCGACGATTATCTCCAATTATTCATCAAGTTCAAGTTAAAGGTAAGGGAAGCTTATGCCCTTAGATTTGATCAACGTTCTTCCTATCAAAAAGAACTCGAAGGTTATCGAAAACAACTGGTAAAACCATATCTGTCTGAACAGAGGGTTATTGACAGCTTAATATCTGAGGGCTATCAAAGACTAAACAAAGAAGTGAAAGCCACTCATATTTTAATTCGGTTGGATTCGCGAAAATCGGGACAGGATACGGTGGAGGCATACCAAAAAATTTCCGAATTAAGGGCACGAGCCATGAAGGGAGAAAATTTTGGCCTCTTGGCCCAACAGTATTCACATGATCCCACCGCCAAGGCAAACCAGGGAAATCTGGGTTATTTCACTGCATTCCAGATGGTGTATGATTTTGAGACCAGCGCTTATAATACACCGGTGGGCCAAATTTCACATCCTTTTCGCACCAACTACGGATATCATATAGTGAAGGTCGAAGATATAAGGCCCTCACAAGGCAAGGTTAAGGTATCACATATAATGGTTAAAACCTCACAAACCATGTCAGTGAAAGATTCTATAGATGCTGCCCAAAAGATCTTTGCCATATCGCAACAACTTGATCAGGGTAGTAATTGGAATGAGATGTGCGAACTGTATTCGGAGGACAATGGTACTAAACGGAGAGGTGGTTCATTGCCTTGGTTTGGTACCCGCAATATGGCGCCTGATTTTGAACAAGCGTCATTTGCTTTGACAAGCAAAGGAGATATTTCCTCACCCGTCAGATCGCCCTATGGCTGGCATATAATAAAATTAGAAGATAAAAGACCTCTGGAACCTTTTGACTCACTGCGAAATTGGCTAACCACTAAGGTAAAGCGTGACTCCCGTTCGAAGATCACCAAACGATTGTTGATCTCAAGACTAAAAAAAGAAAACCAATACCTTCAGTTTTATACCGCCAAACAGCTGGCATTGGAAAAAGCTGACACAAATCTGACCCGGGGTAAATGGAACCATGAGATCGATAGTTCGGTAAGCGACCAAATTATATTTCAGCTAAAAGATGAATCCAACTCCATATTCGATTTTTTTTACTGGTTGGAAGCAAACCAAAAACCCAAGGCCAACATTTCTGCCCGGGCCTATATGGAAGAGCTTTTAGAAAAATTTACCGAAGAACATATACTTCGATATGAAGAACAGCATTTAGAAGATAAGTACATTGACTTCAAAATGCTGTTGAAAGAATATAGAGAGGGCATATTGTTATTTGACTTAATGGATACCATAGTTTGGAGCAAGGCAGCGAAAGACACCCTGGGATTAAAAAAATACTACCAGGATAGTATTCACAAATACCAGTGGTTGGAAAGATTAGATCTGATTGTGCTTAGCAGTTCCGACACAACTGTATTAAAAGAGGCTTCAGAGTTATTAAAATCAGGTAAAATCCCACTCGGGAAGGTTATA
>JAPUIM010000519.1 GCA_027297025.1 Bacteroidota bacterium
GGAGACCGGGGAGCTTTTACCTATAGATGGAATATGTCCAAGGTCAGTAATAACCGGATTACCCTCTATTTCACCTTTTATGATACCGATTTTAATGCACAATGGATGGTACCTCTTTCCATGGAGGCCAATTATGGGTTGGTGGGCAAAAGTTTTGGGCAAGAACAACTTACCCTACTATTCCAAAAATCAAATGCCAAGGACATTATTATCGCAACTATTCACACCCAAACTCAGCAAATTTCCTCCCAGCCTTTTCAACTTTATGAAGGTGTTCAGATTTTAGATTTTACCGCCCATAACACCAAGGTTTGGCTTTCCTGCATTCTAAACAACCAACCAGTACTTTTTGAATTAGATCTTTCCAACCAAGAAAAGAGAACCATGCCCACTGGTGCCAGCTACCCAGTCACCCAAATCATGGATCTTTATCACGACCGACACCAACAAAGCCTGACTTATTTACTTTCATTAAACATTAGACAAAGGAGCGCCTTACTTTTGCGATCCATCAATAAAACCGGCGAGATCACCGATATCATGGTTAGACCCCATGATACCTATGATATTTTTTCCGGTCGTATTTTTCCATCTAGTGAAGGAAACCTAATAGTGGGCCTGTTTTCAAGCAAAAATAATGGTAAACCTTTAGGTTTATTAGTGGCGAAACAGCGTCTGGATGAATTGGAATTCCAACATTATCATTTATTCAAAGACTTACCTGATTTCTTTCGCTATCGTGAAATTACTACATCACTAAACACTGAAGGTGATGATGTTAAAACCAAAAAACGCAAAACCAATTTTCAAGCGCTTATTGACAATGTGGTAATATCCCCTCAAGGCATTATGGTTTCAATAGACTTGTTTAAGGAAAATTACCGCACTTTGAACACCTCAGAGAAAGAATACCAATCCCAAAACATTGATTTTCTAGTGAGAAATACCCAAGCTCCTACCTTTACCGGGGATCCTCAATTGTTGAATAATCTGGATGTTATTCGGCTGCGCAATAAGGAATATTTCCTGGGCCAAGCAATTTCTACCGGTTTTAATTATGCCCATACTTCCCTGGTGGCTTTGAATCCAGAAGGTGGCTTTATGACCGTTAGTTCTCTTAAACCACTAGATGTAAAAAATAATTTTATGACCTTCAATCCCAATCTCCAGGGTTATGATGGTGGCTATGGGTTATGGTTTCAATCAGGCAGTGAATTACATATGATCGATTTAAACTCTAACTTCCAACTAAGTTCTCATCGATTGGATAATAATCAATTCGGCACCTTTACTAATTCAGGAATGAACAAAATAGAAAAATGGTACCAGGATCAATTGATCATCTGGGGATATCAGCAATACAAAATTGACAAACTATTAAAAGTAGTCTTTTATGCCCGTAAAATATCCCTGACCCCTTCCAGCGATTAAACAAATAGGTTTACTTATCCTGATAATATTTTCTATTCAAGATCTTTTTCAAATCAGCCTTTAGTTCGGAGTTACTGGGCATTTTGGCTTGTTTATCAAAAACCTCTCCTTTTTTATCCACCAACAAATAGATGGGGAAAAAATTATTGAAATATTGTCGGGCTATAACATCATTAAATTTAAAAGGCATCTGAAGATGTTGGCTCTCTGGGATATTTAACTGGTTGAATTTTCGACTCTGCAGCCATTGTTCTTCATCTTGATCCAGGGATATAAATAAGTATTTGATTTTATTGTTGCGTAGTTTGGTGGAAAAATATTTAATAGGTTGAATTTCAAAAAAATTGGGATATCCCCAACTAGCCCATATTACAATATATTGTACATGTCCTTGATTTTGTTCAATGATATGCTTGAATTCAGGATCTTCCAATAAAAAACTACCTCCGGAGGCTATTATATTGAAGGTTTCAAATTGCTGTTGTAAAGGAGCCCTGGAGGCCAGATCCTTTTCAATTTTTTCTTCCAGGGGTGTTGCTTTTAATACCGTATAGTTGTCCCAAAAACTGGAATCATAATGTATTGCCATTAATTCCCGCCTACCTGGTTCCTTGCCTTCAAAAGGTATTACCGGGTCTTTATGAATATTATTGGTTATCAACTCCACATGGGCTTGATGGTTCCAATCGTCCTCTAATCTACCCAACGTATCATATTTCTTAAAACTAGCACGACCTTCACTTATAATGTGACGGATATAATATTTATCCTCAAAATGTTGATAGCTCAAAGTTTTGTCGATAACCGTAAAAGAGGTATCCAAAGGGTTATTTCGGATAAATTTTGAATGACTTTCAACCCGGAGAATAGCAAAATCATCAGAATTCACAAAGATCTGACCACGATAGGCTTTTCCATAGGGTGAGTGAAATCCACTTTGTTGATCAAACTCTATAACATAAACCAGGTCATTATCATAAAATGTAGTATCTGCCAGATAAAGTTGAAAGATCCCTAGATCTTCAGTCAAGGGGTTTTTATAGGTGTATGAGGTCAAATCATGGCTCAAAACATAATTGAGGGAGATGGGGCTATGCCGATAACGGGCTTTACTGGTATAGTCAAAACTTCTTCTTAAATGGTTGACTTTCAGCTCTACTTTATCGGTGGGCAACTCATAATATCTTTTATTTCCTTTGGGATCATAAATATCCACCGCCGCCTCAATTAATCTACCATACACTTCGTTTTCACTACAATAATGTCGATAGAAGGTATTGAGCAAGTATTCCTTCCGGGGATAATTTTTGTGTATTTGCTTAAATGCTTTTTCAAGTATTTTTCTAGCTTTATTGGTTAGAAATTTGGATTTCCTGGAACCTACCACTACCTCATTTAGTTTCACCAGAGCAGGTTCCAGAATAATGGTTAATGGTCTGCCATCAATTTCATCC
>JAPUIM010000052.1 GCA_027297025.1 Bacteroidota bacterium
AAATTTGTAGTAAAGTATGCCCAGCACTGCGGATTTTAAAAACGGATTGTGTATAGAGTACAATAACGATTTATATACCATAGTTGAATTTCAACATGTGAAACCCGGCAAAGGTCCGGCGTTTGTAAGAACCAAGTTGAAAAGCCTCACCTCTGGTAAAGTAATTGAAAATACATTTAACGCAGGTGTAAAGATCACCACCGCGCGGATCGAAAGGAGACCACATCAGTTCCTATACAAAGATGACCTGGGATATCACTTTATGGATAGTAATAATTTTGAGCAGGTCCCATTGAATAAGGATCTGGTAAGTGCCCCGGAATTTTTGAAAGAAGGCCAGGAAGTGGAGGTGGTCTATCATGATGAAACGGAAACTCCTTTAAATTGTGAATTACCTCCCTTTGTAGAGTTAAAAATTACCTACTCAGAGCCGGGTGTAAAAGGTGATACGGCCACCAACGCCACAAAAACCGCAACTTTGGAGACCGGGGTAAACATTCAGGTTCCTTTGTTTGTCAATGAAAATGAAATGATCAAAGTTGATACCAGAACCGGTACCTATGTGGAAAGAGTTAAATAAACAACTAAACCAAAGGCCAATTGGGCCTAAATTATAGAAAAGCATGAAAGCCAAAGAAATTCAAGATTTGATCGACTTTATTGCCAAATCGGGGTTGAATGAAGTAAATATTGAAACCGAAGAGTTTAAGATTAAGGTCCGAAAAAATGCGGATGCCAAAATAGTTGAATATGCTCCCACTGCCCCTATCGCCACTTCCCAACCTCCAACCACCAAAAATGAAACACCTGTAGAAACCCCAACTCCTCCTAAAGAAGAGGTGGATAACAAAAATTATGTTATTATCAAATCACCCATGATAGGGACCTTCTATCGATCCTCCAATCCCGAATCGGAATCATTTGTGAAAGTGGGAGACCAAATAAGTGTAGGTGAAACGGTATGCATTATTGAAGCGATGAAACTTTTCAATGAGATAGAATCTGAAGTATCCGGGACCATTGTAAAAGTACTTTGTGAAAACTCTACACCTGTTGAGTATGAGCAGGATCTTTTTTTGGTAGACCCTGCCTAAATATTCATTATAGAAAAGTTCAAGGTTTTATATCCAGTGTTTAAAAAAATATTAATTGCAAACCGAGGTGAAATAGCTCTGCGAGTTATTCGTACCTGCAAAGAAATGGGAATCGACACAGTGGCGGTTTATTCCACCGCCGACCGTGAAAGTTTGCACGTCCGCTTTGCTGATGAAGCCGTCTGCATCGGACCTCCTCCCAGCAATGAATCCTACTTGCAAATTCCAAATGTTATTTCTGCTGCAGAAATTACCAATGCTGATGCTATTCATCCTGGATATGGTTTTTTGGCAGAAAATGCAGATTTCTCCCAGGTTTGTCAGGATTACAATATAAAATTTATTGGCCCATCACCAGATATGATCCATAAAATGGGGGACAAAGCTACCGCCAAAAGTACCATGAAAAAAGCTAAAGTACCTACAGTTCCTGGGTCAGATGGGTTGATTGGTTCAGTGAAAGAAGGGATAAAAATTGCCAAAAAGATCAAATATCCAGTAATTCTAAAGGCCACAGCAGGTGGTGGGGGTAAAGGTATGCGCATTGTTCGCAACGATAGCGAGTTTCAGAAGGCCTGGGATGATGCCAAAAGAGAATCGAGAGCAGCATTTGGAAACGATGATATGTACCTGGAAAAATTTATTGAAGAACCAAGGCACGTTGAAATACAGATTATAGGCGATCAAAAAGGCAAAGCCTGCCACCTTTCAGAACGTGATTGTTCCATACAACGAAGGCATCAAAAACTATTGGAAGAAACACCCTCACCTGTAGTGAATGATAAATTGCGAAATAAAATGGGCAAAGCAGCTATTGCTGGAGCAGAGGCCATAGGGTATGAAGGAGCAGGCACGGTGGAATTTTTGGTGGACAAAAAAGGAGATTTCTATTTTATGGAAATGAATACCAGGATCCAGGTAGAACATCCTATTACTGAGGAAGTAACTGATTTTGATCTTATAAAAGAACAGATAAAGGTGGCTGCAGGCGTTAAGATCTCCGGTAAAAACTACTTTCCTTCTATGCATTCCATGGAATGCCGGATCAACGCAGAAGATCCTACCAAAGGATTTAGGCCCAGTCCTGGTAAAATTACCAATCTGCATTTACCAGCCGGGCACGGAGTAAGGGTGGATAGTCATGTTTATGCTGGATATACCATACCACCCAACTATGACTCCCTGGTGGCCAAACTTATTATAAAAGGGCAGACCAGAGAAGAAGTGATTGTCAGAATGAAAAGGGCTCTGGAGGAATTTGTGATAGAAGGTATACCTACTACCATCCCTTTCCATAAAAAACTAATGGATGACCCCTCATTTCGGTCTGGCAAATTCACCACCTCCTTTATGGAAACCTTCGACCTTTCTGATCTAGAAGACTACAGTTAGTCTATTACCAGAGGCCACGGATGATTTAAAGCTTTCTTTTGTTATTTTGTTGAATCAGCAGTAAATACAATTTGAATGAAGGTAATACCCGCCATACTACTATTTTTAGTTACATTCAAAATGCTGGGTCAACAACCGAAAGAACTATTGGTATTGGGAGTAGGTGTCAATGCTTATAATGGTGATTTAGGCAATGCTTACAACAAGTGGTCCGCTTCCTTCTACCTGGGGGTTAAACTCAATAACAAAAAACGTTGGAATGGTAATCTCAATGTAGGGATAGGGTCCATAACCGGACAAGAAGTAGGGTATTCATTTAATGGCCAATCCACCGACCCCCCCACTCCAAATACATTCTTTAAGACCAGAGTATTTAACGTCAGTTATGACCTGCATTTCAATTTCATAAAAAAAGGACCCTGGATTGTATACTTAAGTCAAGGATTCGGTGTTGTAAGCTTCAATCCCAAAGACGAATTTTCTGAGGATTTGAGAGAACAAATTCAAACCCGTCCACCCAATGAAATTTACGGAAACACCGCCATCATTTTGCCAACCCAGTTAGGGGCATACTATTTACTTCCCAACGGATTTGGATTCGGCCTGCAAACCGGTTATCTAAATACCACTACAGATTTTCTAGACAATATGTCCCAATGGGGAAATAAAAAAGGCAATGATAATGTTCTGGTCACCAAATTCTCCTTTGTAATCTCTCTCAATAAACAATCGGGGGAAGCAACTACAGAAAAAATAAACTAAAATTTAATATATCTATGATGCCTGAATGCGCGGATTTTCTATTGCCGCACATAACTCAAGATACCACTGCTCTCCGTATTTCCGGATAAGTGACTCTTTTAAAAATTTGTAAAGAGGGAGATTCATGGACTCGCCTAAAACGCAAGCGTCGGCACAAATCTTCCATTGATCATAATTGAGGGCGTCGTAGTCATCATATTTAGTGACCCTAATAGGATATAGGTGACAAGATAAAGGCTTCCTAAAAGTAGTCTTACCGTCCAAAAAGGCCTTTTCAAATCCACATTTTAGAATGCCATTATCATCGTATACCGCAAAGGAACACTCCTTCCCACCGATTGTGGTGGTAGAATAATCTCCCTCCTCATCTAATAAATGACAACCCTGGGTATCAATGGCTTTTTTTCCTTCCTGGCTCAAATAAGGTTTAACTACAGGATATATTGCGTCTATGATAGATAATTCCTCTTCTTCCAATGGGGCGCCAAGATCTCCCTCCACGCAGCAGGCCCCTTTGCATTTTTCCAAATGACAAAGGAAAAAGGACTCTTTTATATCATCTGAAATGAGCGTTTTCCCAACGGATATCATGAGACAGAATAAAGATTTAACACAAAGATAATTATACTCGGCAAATAATTATTAAAAGCCTTTTGGTGTCTGTTGAATTAAGGATACAAATCGTAAATTGCGCACAATATGGATTATCTGGATTGTCTTAATACGGCTCAAACAGAAGGCGTAATTAATACCCAGGGCCCAAGCATGATCATAGCTGGAGCCGGGTCAGGCAAGACAAGGGTACTCACCTATCGTATTGCGCATCTTATAAAGGCCAAACAGGTCGATCCCTTCAATATCCTTTCACTCACTTTTACTAATAAAGCTGCCAAAGAAATGCGGCAACGCATTGAATTGGTAGTTGGTACCGATGCACGCAATTTGTGGATGGGAACCTTTCATAGTGTATTTGCCCGTATGTTAAGGGCTGAAGCTGGCAAACTAGGTTATCCAAGTAACTTCACTATCTATGATACCGAAGACTCCAAATCACTGTTGAAGTCAATAATAAAAGAGCTCCATTTGGATGATAAGATATACAAGCCCAATGTGGTTTATAACAGGATATCAGGGGCCAAAAACCGCCTTATTTCATGGAAGGAATATTCTAATAACCCTGTGCTAAAAGCGGAGGATGAAAGCAGCTTAAAACCACAGTTGAGTAGTATTTATCAAACTTATGTAGATCGCTGCTTTAAAGCATCTGCCATGGATTTCGATGATCTTTTATTCAATACCGACCTATTGTTCAAAAAGCACACTGACGTGTTGAATAAATATCAACATCGGTTTCAATATGTATTGGTAGATGAATTTCAGGATACCAATATATCCCAATACACTATTACCAAGAAACTAGCTTCTGTACATGAAAATATTTGTGTGGTAGGAGATGATGCACAAAGCATTTATGCCTTTCGTGGAGCCAGTATTCAGAACATCTTAAATTTCGAAAAGGATTTTCCTGAACTCACAATCTACAGATTGGAGCAAAACTACCGTTCTACCCAAAATATTGTCAATGCCGCAAACTCAGTGATTTGCAATAATCAAGCTCAAATAAAAAAGACAGTTTGGACATCCAACCCCACCGGAGAACTGATCGATATGATCAAAGCAGAAACTGATAATGAAGAAGGCAAACTGGTAGCCACCACCATTTTTGAGCAAAAGATGAATAATCAACTGGCCAATAAAGATTTCGCCATACTGTATCGAACCAATAGCCAGTCACGTGCGATGGAAGAGTCCCTTAGAAAATTTAACATCCGATACAAAATCTACGGAGGGCTTTCATTTTACCAAAGAAGGGAGATCAAAGATATTTTGGCTTATTTACGATTTGTTATCAATACCCAGGATGAACAAGCCTTAAAACGGATCATCAACTTACCTAAACGTGGCATTGGCCCAGGAAGTGTGCAAAAGATAATTGTAGCAGCCTATGACCATGACATATCCATCTGGAAAGTGATCCAAAATATTGGACAGTTTCTACCAGGCAGAATCTCCCAGGCAGTGGCAAATTTTGCTATCATGATCAAAAGCTTCCGGATAGAGGCGGAAAGAAGAGATGCTTTTGAAACCGCTAGTTTTATAGCCAAGGGATCTGGTTTGTTAAAGGGTCTGTATAAAGATAAAACCATTGAAGGACTCAACCGTTATGAAAACCTTCAGGAACTTTTAAATGCCATCAAGGAGTTTGTAGATAATCCGGAAAATGATGAGACCAGTTTGGGAGCATTTTTACAAGAGGTGGCCTTAATCAGCGATCTGGACAACCAACCGGATGATGAAAAAAATAAAGACGATAACGACACGGTCACCCTTATGACCATTCATTCTGCCAAAGGTTTGGAATTCAAACATGTTTTTCTGGTGGGAATGGAAGAGGACCTTTTCCCTTCTCAAATGATGTTGAGTAGCCGTGCTGATTTGGAAGAAGAGCGCCGTCTATTTTATGTGGCCCTAACCCGAGCCCAAGAAAAGATAACTTTATGCCATGCTGCTACCCGTTATCGATTCGGTCGACTTAAAACTTGTGAACCAAGTAGATTTATGGAAGAGATCGATCCCAAATACATCAATGTGGTTAGAAGGTCTCGGAAAACAATTCAACCGGTTCAAAATGTAATTTATAGCAAAAGGCTTTTTTCCAATCTACAATCCACTAATAATAAGAAGTTTAGCCGTATTAATCATATCCCGTCACCGGACTTTGAACCCAGTGACACCAGCAACCTCAGCGAGGGGATGAAGGTAGAACATCCTAAATTTGGATTTGGGAAAGTGGTTGAAATGGATTTCGAGGGATCTATTCGAAAAGCGAAAGTAAACTTCAACAATTTTGGGGAAAAGACTTTATTGCTTAGTTTTGCAAAACTCAAAATCCATGAATGAATGCTATTAGATTCCTTTCTAACAGTAGCATAAATAATCATAATACAAATCAACAAACAGGTTAATGGAATTCAACGAATATAATACAGTTAAAGAACCTTTAATACTAAAGGAGTACGGAAGGAATATTCAGAGATTAGTGCGTCATCTTTTGACCATAGAAGATAAAGATAAAAGAACTCGTTTTGCCAATACCATGGTAGAATTACTGAAACAAATCAATGGCCCATTGAGGTATTATCCGGAACTAAATCAGAAGCTATGGGACGACCTCTATATCATCTCTGATTTCAAATTAGAGGTGGACAGCCCTTTCCCAAAACCCAAAAGATCTGTGCTTACCAGAAAACCGGAATCTGTCAAATACAAGTCCCGTAAAACCAAATTCAAACATTACGGATATAACATCCAGTTATTAGTTGAAAAAGCGATAGAAATTGATGACCCAATAAAACGTGAAGAAGCGGTTATTTATCTAGGCAGGTTGATGAGAAGCTTTTACGCCTCATGGAACAGCGAGCTGGCTGATGAATCAGTAATATTGAAAAACATTCGTGAATTGTCTGACAACCAATTAGATATAGATATTCAAAAGGTAAAAGACAATAACCTGTTTGAAACATTCTACAAAGATAAGAACAGGAACCAAAAAGGAAGAAGTTCTGGTTCCAGTAACAGATATAGT
>JAPUIM010000520.1 GCA_027297025.1 Bacteroidota bacterium
GTACGCACGACATATCTAGGGCCATACCTGTGGTTCCAAATCAATCCGAATCCTGGCCTAGTGAAGGAAATGTCAGTACTTACTCTATTGGGTAGAGGAGCCATGTCACCAAAATAGTTAAAGGCATTGACACTGAAACCATAAGAATTATAGCGCTTAGACTTGGGGAATACTATCTTCTGCCCTTTAAATGTGGATAGGTTCTTTCCATACCTGTTATTGTAACGGCGTTTTTGGCCAAAGGCCGCTTCTTGTCCCAATGAGTAAAAAATTGTTCCTAGTAGTAAAAGTTGGAGAAATTTTTTCATAAAAATCAAAAAATCACCTCTAAATTAAGCTGGTAAAATACTAAAAAAAATCAATTAAAGTATATAATCCTATTCTTTTAATTTCTCATATCCAATCCCCAATTTAACTTTGTGCGAAGAGTATCTAAAAAATTGTATCCATTTATTTTTACCAGTTTGGCAAAAAAGTTTTCCTTTCTTACCGCCAACTGAACGGATGCATCAACTGACTGAGAACGAGAGTCAAGGGATACTAAAAAACTCTTGCCCCGCCCTTCTATTTCAAAGGAAATTATGCTTTTATCCGACACTATCAGGGGTCTAACATTAAGATTATGAGGACTTACCGGAGTAATAATAAAATTGTTGGAATGAGGTAAAATAACTGGCCCCCCACAACTTAATGAGTAACCGGTAGATCCGGTGGGAGTGGCTACAATTAACCCATCGGACCAGTAGGAATTGAGATACTCTCCATCGATATAAGCATGTACCACGATCATGGATGAGGTATCCCTCTTTAAAATTGCAAATTCGTTAAGGCCAAAATTCAAATTTCCAAAAAGATCTCTGTCTGATTCGAGGTTTAACATTGCACGTTCTTCGATCTCATAATAGTTATTGTAGATCGAATCAATAGCTTTTTTTACCATATCTTGAGGCGTAGTGGCTAAAAAACCCAATCTCCCCGTATTAATTCCCACTATTGGAATTCCCTTGCGGCCTACATGGCAGACGGTTTCTAACAATGTACCATCCCCACCCAAGCTGATTATAAAATCGACTTTTGATAAACCCTGGTTTTGGTTATAAACCGCATATTTCCCTATACCAATTTTGGCATTTTTTAGAATTTTCTCGAAGAAATCAGAGACCAGGATCTCTGTCTTTCTATTTTTTAATTGCTCAAAAACTTCCTGTATCGCCAATTTAGATTCAGCAGAAAATTTCTTTCCATGTACCGCAATCTTCATGTCTGGGAATTTAAAAAAGGAAAGACGAAATTTTTCGTTTTAAGATAATATGCTTTAAATATCTAAATATTTAAGAAGGATGTCCATTCTTTCCTTTTCATTGGAAGCCATGGGACTATCCTGGTATTGCGCTATTATTTTATATCCAAACCTCTCTAATGTGGCTACAATACGAGATATTTCGGTAATATTGATTTTAAGGGTCAGTTTAATTTTAGAAGGATCTAAAAGGTCGTTGTTTAAACTAGAGCTTAAAATTTTCGCCCCATCCGATTCAATTAATCTACTGATCTCAGATAATGAATAGTCAATCTGTGGCATTGAAAGTATTAATATGCCTCCGGGACTTTGTACAGCTGAAGTTTGGGCAAAAGCATTGAGAGTATCCTTTACAGTGATCACTCCCAAATATTGATCCTCCTGATCAATAACACCTATGAGCTCCACCTTATTATCTGTAGCTAGTTTAATGATTTCATAAAAATGCTGGTGATCATGTACAAAACATTCTTTGCCTAAAATTGGGTATTCGGAAATGGGCAAATCCAATTGATTACTTTCCAATATAATTTCTTCAGATATGAAACCCATGAACTTTCCTTCATCAACTACCGGGAGTTGATTGGTCCTTAACTCTTCCATCCAGATAATCGCTCGATTCGCTTTATCAATAAGCTTAAGAGGTGGAATCATATGATTGATCAGTTCTTTGGCTAAATTCATTTTTTATGGTTTTGCAAAAATTCTTCCAAAATTTTATTAAACTTTTCAGGATGTTCCATCATAGGAACATGACAGCATTGATCAATGAATCTAAGCTCGGAATTTTGGATAAGCCTATTGAATTCATGACCCACCATGGGCGGAGTAATAGTATCATTTAAACCCCAAATAAGCAAGGTCGGGATGTTAATGTTGGGAATATCGTGAGCCATATTGTTACGTTGTGCGGATTTAGCAATTGCAATAATTCTCATGCACTTGGGAATACTTTTAATTGTTTCAAAAACCTCATCCACATATTCCTTGGTGGCCGTTTTTGGATCGTAGAAGGTATGTTCCACACGTTCCTTAACATAATCGTAACTGCCTCGTTTGGGGAAAGAACCTCCCATAGCATTCTCAAACAATCCTGAACTTCCGGTTAAGATCAATTTTCCTACTTTGCTTTGGTTGGCAAGAGTATATATTAACCCAATATGGCCACCCAATGAGTTCCCCATCAGGGTAATATTATCCAATTGTTTAAAACTAATGAATTTTTCTAGATAACTGACTAAACCTTCCAAACCGGCTTCCTTTATGGGCATTTCATATATGGGAAGCAGGGGTATCATCACCCTATGGGTATTACTAAACTTATTCACCACACTTTTCCAATTGCTCAATGCCCCAAACAAACCATGAAGCAGTAAAAGTACTGGCCCATTGCCCTGATCTATATAACTAAACTCTTTTTCTTTTTGTATTACAATTTCCATTAACCAATAATCAAATTTCCTTCGGTGTTCCCTTCAATCAATGTAATTTAAAAATGCCTTGGTATTCAATCAAGTCAAATGGTTAATTCTTAACCAATTTTCTAAAACTTTTAAGCCACCCTCAGTTAATATTGCTTCCGGGTGATATTGCAAACCCCAAATTGGTAAAGTGCGATGTCTTATAGCCATTACTTCACCATCATAAGTACTTGCAATTGTCTCCAAATCCCCGTTTACTTCTTGTAAAATTAAGGAATGATATCGTACTACTTTCACCATCTTGTGAATTCCTTCAAAAATGGAGTCATTTCCTAAGCAAATTTCAGAGATTTTACCGTGCATGGGTTTGGAAGCTTTCACCAGCCTGGCTCCGAAATATTCACCGATGCCTTGATGCCCCAGGCAAATTCCCAGAATAGGAAACTTATTATGGGCATAGGCGATCACAGCATTCAAATTTCCTGCTTTAGAAGGATTTTCAGGACCTGGAGACACCACCACTCCGGTTATTGGATTATTAAAAATCTTATCAATATGAACGTCATTTCTAAAAACTTTGCAATCTGCTCCCAACTGATGAAAATAATCCAACAAATTATAGGTGAAAGAATCGTAGTTGTCTAAAATCAATATCAACCTACCAGTGCCGTTTTGGGTGATTCTAATAAATCCAAAATTTCTTTGGTAAAGGGTATTATAGTATCCACATAGTCCAGAAAAAATGGAGCTAATGAAGCCACAATCGGATATAGGAAGGTGTCGGAAGTTGCAGAGGAAGGAAAATCCAACCCAAATATGGAAAATATCCAAAACATAAAGCTTATACCCAAAGACCACTTTAAGATCCCCAGTATAGCTCCCGCCAAGTTATCTACTGCCCCCAATGGAGTTAAATTCAATCCCTTTTTCAGCAACCAGGCTAAGAGTTTCATAGTCAAGACCACTAAAATAAATATTAATAAAAAGGCTAGGTATGGCAGTAGTTTCTCATAGCCATTAATAAATTTCTGTAAAAACTCAGTGCCGACTTCCATCATTATCACACCCACAAATATGGCCAGGATAAAAGCCAACAATCCAAATAGCTCAACTACTAGTCCCTTTTGAAATCCCCTATAGGCACCAAACAATAAAATGATAATGAGTATGATATCTATGGCTTTCAATAGCGTTATCCTAACAAACTTTTGACCACTTGAGCAATAGTTTTTCCATCAGCTTTACCGGCTAGGGTTTTGGTTGCCATTCCCATCACCTTTCCCATGTCCTTGGATCCTTCAGCACCCAGTTGTTGAATGATGGATCTTAGTTCTATTTCCAAATCTTTAGGGTTCATCTGCTCGGGCAAATATTGACTAATAATATCCAATTCTGCCATTTCTTTGACATAAAGATCCTCCCTGTTTTGAGATTTGAATACTTCCGCTGAATCTTTCCGCTGTTTGGCCGCTTTCATCAACAGGTTGTTTTCCTGATCAGTCTTTAAATTACCAGTGCGTCCCTTTTCCGTCTCCGCCAATAAAATCATAGATTTTATTGCTCTCAAGGTAATTGTTTTGGTTTTTTCTTTTGCCAACATGGCTTTTTTTAAGTCTTCCTCAATGCGCTTCTTTAGACTCATATTTTGTTCTTTTAAAATTATTTAAATTGCCGGCAAATTTAAGATAAATATCTGCTACACAATGACTCGTTTAAGTGTTAATATAAACAAATTTGCCACTTTGAGAAATGCCAGGGGAGGTAATAATCCAGATGTGGTCCAGGCTGCTATCGATTGTGAGAAATTTGGGGCCCAAGGGATCACTGTCCATCCTCGTCCCGATGAAAGACATATCACCTACCAGGATGTTTTCCAGATCAAGAAAATTGTTACCACCGAATTTAATATTGAAGGTTATCCGGATAGTAGATTTTTAAAAATCCTGGAAGAAGCTAAACCTCACCAGGCTACCTTGGTGCCAGACCCGCCTGATGTACTCACTTCCAATGCTGGTTGGAATACCATTCAAAATCATGATTTTCTTTTAGAAACCATAGCTTTTATTAAAAGTATGGGAATTCGCACCTCTCTTTTTATAGAGCCTGATAACAAAATGATAGAAGGAGCAGCAAAAGTAGGTACAGATAGGGTTGAACTTTATACAGAAATGTATGCTAAGGGGTATGAAAGGGATAGAGACAAAACCATTATACCTTACCGGGAAAGCACGTCCTTTGCAAAAGAACTGGGTTTAGGTCTGAACGCCGGACATGACTTGGATTTGAATAATTTGGCTTACTTTAAACAACAGATCCCATTTCTTGACGAGGTTTCCATTGGACATGCCCTGATATGTGATTCCCTATATTTGGGATTGGAGAACACCATCCAACTATACTTAAGACAACTTAATGAATAAACGTTTTGTTTTATGGATTTGTATTTCAGAGAATTTGGAGAAGGTCAGCCTCTGATTATTTTACATGGTCTTTTGGGTTCATCAGATAATTGGTTAACCATTGGCAGAAAACTTTCACACTCCAGAAAAGTATTTATCATTGACCAGAGAAATCACGGCAAATCGTTTCATAGCGATATTTTTGATTATTCTGCTCTTTCTCAAGACATTGATCATTTTATCCATTCCAGGCAATTGGTTAAACCGGTATTAATGGGTCATTCAATGGGTGGTAAAACTGTCATGAATTATGCTATTACCCACCCAGAAGCATTAGACCGTCTAATCGTGGTCGATATCAGCCCTAAGCAATATGATAACCAGCATGTACATATACTAGATGGCCTATCCTCCATCGATCTGACTAACTTGACCCTCCGCAATGAAGCAGATGCACAACTGGAAAAATTTGTTCCGGAAGCTGGGATAAGACAATTTTTATTAAAGAATCTGACCCGTGATGACCAAGGCCAATTTAAATGGCGACTAAATTTGAAAACTGTTAGAGAAAAAATTGACAATGTTGGCCAAGCCTTGCCGGAAGGCGCTTTTAGTACAGTAAAGGCATTATTTATCTATGGAGGTAATTCTGATTATATTCAATCCAGGGACCTGATAACGATCCCTGAAATTTTCCCCCAGGCTCAATTTGCCAAAATTGAGGATGCCGGCCATTGGGTACATTCTGAGAAAATGGAGGAGTTTTTAGAGGTAGTGGAAAACTTTCTGGAAGAATAGGTTGCTAGGATGACAGGAGAAATACAAAATAAGGGCCGTATATATCTAATCCCAACGCTAATCGCCGAAAACACATTGTATGAAGTTCTTCCGAAAAAAATCCTGGAGCTCTGCAATAGTATCAACTACTACCTAGTGGAAAATGCAAGATCTGCCAGAAGGTTTTTAAAAAAGCTTGGCATACATCAACCGATAGACAGCTTGGCCATTGAAACATTAGACAAACACACGAGTCCTTTATCCATAGAAAAATTGATTCAACCAATAATTGATGGGGTTGATTGCGGAATAATGTCTGAGGCGGGATGTCCGGGAATTGCCGATCCGGGAGCCATGGTAGTGTCTCGGGCCCATAAACTGGGAATCAAGGTAGTTCCAATAGTAGGCCCCTCTTCTATTTTACTGGCCCAGATGGCCTCCGGGCTCAATGGCCAAAATTTTGCTTTTATTGGCTATTTGCCCATAAACAAAACTGCAAGAATTAATACCATAAAAAATATTGAAATTACCTCGAGAAAAAGCGGGCAAACTCAAATATTTATGGAGACTCCTTATCGAAATCAAGGATTGTTTAATGATCTCATCAAAACCTGTCATTCGGAAACCTATATTTGCATTGCTTGTGAAATAACCGGTGCCGATGAGTATATCAAGACCAGGCGGGTAAAAGACTGGAAAAACCATATAATAGATATTCATAACAAGCCATCGCTATTCCTTTTGTTAGCCTCATAATGATTTGTTTATTTCATACATTTTGAAGTAACTTTGTGGCCTCTAAGATTCCAACACCACAAAATTATTTAGTAGCATGTCCTATCTTTTCACATCAGAATCCGTATCGGAAGGCCACCCCGACAAGATCGCCGATCAAATCTCTGACGCCTTGTTGGACAATTTTCTTGCACAGGATCCAAATTCGAAGGTGGCCTGTGAAACATTGGTTACCACCGGATTAGC
>JAPUIM010000521.1 GCA_027297025.1 Bacteroidota bacterium
TATGAGAACGACTGGTGTACTGCTAGCTATAAACTCAGAGCAATTGAAATGAACTATATATAGTAAAATCAATAATTCGATTGAGCTACTTTGTTTAAAAGGATATTGGGAAATTAGTATGATGAGTCGGGTATTCCAACCTTCTTATAAACCTTATCGTCTACTTATTAGAGAATTTCTGAATCGATCTGTGAATCTATGAATTTTAGGAAGTTGATTTATCCGCTGTTGCTTGTTTCCGGCTTGATGAGCTCGTGCGAAAAAGATGAGCTTACCCTGCCCACAACGGTTATCTTTGAGTTTAGCATGAATGTCAATGAAGAAGATGGGAAATTTCTTCAGTTTGATCAGGGTGAATTATCTTTCAATGCCCTGGAATTTGATGGCGATAGGGAAGCGGGCCAGGATATATTTTTTTTATCAGAGTTTGAAGATTCCGTTGAAGTGGATCTTGATTTGGAAGTGGCCAGCGAGAATGTTTCCTATGATGTGCCTCAGGGAGTTTATAAGCGGATAAAACTAAGGATTGGAAGTAACTCATTGACTGCTGGTCCAAGAATCAAATACGGGGGTATCTACAACAGCGCGAGAAATGGTGATATTGAGGTCAGGATTGAATTTTCAGGCGATGAACCCATTGAAATGAATGCCGTCGGCCCCTCCACAAATAATGAGATAGTACTAAACAAAAATTTGCCCACTACCGCGGAAATTCATTTTGATCCCTTGATTTTGTTCCAGTTTGCAAATTCCCGACAATTGGAGAGTGCTGATGTAACTATTATTGAAGGAAATCCTGTTATTATAATATCCAAGGATGCAAATATTACTATTTTCAATCAGATAGTTTCTAGATTAGAAAGATCTATTACTGCCACATTTAACTAAGGCGGTTCGAGATGTTAGAAGAAGAGAGCATTTTGATCAAAGGCTGTATTCGGGGCGACAGAAAATCGCAGGAAGCCGTTTACAGAAAATATGCAAATAAACTTTATGCGGTTTGTCTATCCTATTCAAATGATAAAGCTTCTGCCCAGGATATACTTCAGGAAGGCTTCTTAAAGATTTTTGGAAAAATTAAAATGTTTGATCAAAAAGGATCTTTTGAAGGATGGATAAGGCGAATAATTGTAAACACGGCCATCGATCATTTGAGAAGAGAGCAGAGAATTCACATTTATGCCGGTTATGATGAGTCCGAATACCTTGCTGAGAACCCTAATGTCTATGAAAATCTGAATCTTGAGCGGATCCTTGGTTTTGTAAGAAAATTGCCGGAGGGAGCCAGAATAATTTTGAATCTGTTTGCTGTCGAAGGATACAGTCATAAGGAGATTTCGGAAAAACTCAGCATTAGCGTTGGTACTTCCAAGTCGCAATTCAATAGAGCCAAAAATCTTCTCCAACAGATGATACTTGAATCCGAATGAGACGAAATGTCAAATGAAAATGAAGACTCGTTTAGAGAATATATATAAGGACCTGATCAATGGAAGTCAAATTAATCCTCCTCAGGAGCTCTGGGAAGACATTTCAAGGGAACTGGATGTTAACGATGTTTGGGGCAATATTTCCCGGGACTTAGATACAAATTTGGTAGTTCGACTCGAAAACTACACGCTGGCAGTTTCTGTTGCTGCGTTTTTTTTGTCTTTGTTTTTCCTGTTACGTCCGGCAAATATCGAAATTTCAAATGATCCAACACTGTCTCAAGTTGAAATCCTTAGCGGTAATACTGAAGTGGAAGCTAAGAATCCTGCTATTGAACGTAGCCCTATTGGTGTACCTGTAGAAACCAGGGAAGTTGATGGTTTATCCGATCCTGTGATGAATATTAACTCCCAGTCCATGGAACTCGATGATATCACTTTACAACGAGAAATTACCAACGAAGGATCCAATCATTCGCAAGTTTTTGTAATGAATTTGGAACGACGTGGGTATTCAATATCACGAGACCTCCAATTAACTACACCGTTCTACGGAATTGAGATTGCAAATTCAGAAAATCACGACCTAACTTCCAAAGGAAGAGTTTTCATTGGAATCGTCGGTTCCCTCAAAAACACCTGGCTTGTTAATGACAAGACAATCAGTGGATTTAGCGCGCAGGAACTTCACACAACGAAAGCCATCTTGGGGAGAGAATTTGGATTGTTCGCAGGAATAAAAATAAGTTCAAAACAGTCGCTATTGGCGGAATATCTTTTCACCTCGAATTATGCACAAAACTATCAGGAATATTTCGGAGGCCACTATATCACAAGCAGCATTAATGTTGATTACAGCAAGTTAAATCTTCTCTTCGCTTTGAGAGTAAGCCGAGAAGGGAATTGGAGGACTTCAACAGAATTGTTATTGGGACCTTCCCTGGGAATTTTGAAAAGTGCAACCGAATCCATAGAGGGTGATGAGGTAACATTAACCGACAATTACGAAAACTTTTTATTCGGCCTAACAGGGGGAATCCAAAAATATTTATTGCTAAATCCAAAGTTGGAAGTGTTTGGCGGCATTAGATTATCGTATGGAATCACTAATATCTACAAAGGAACGGGTGTCATTCCAGCATCCTTCAGAATAACCCATCCTGCTGCCATCAGTTTTAGCTTTGGTCTCAGATACAATCTTCCCAAAAAATAAAATTTACGGTTCCAACCTTTGGCACAGGCGGTTCGTCATTGAATTAGAATGTTGAGTGACGATGTGACTCAGTTATAACTTATAACACAGCTAACACAGTGCATATTCTGTTATAGACAATGGAAGCAAACGTGAAAAGGTCCATTTTGTTTATGGCCATAATAGTCGTCTTGGTAATGATACTTTTTGCCATTGCATCAGTATTCACGGGATGCTCGAAAGACGATCCTTCCGCAAGGATCATTGTAACACTCACCGACTCGCCTGGAGATTTTGATGCGGTTAATGTTGACATTGAGGCGATTGAAGTGCATAGGCAGATGGGAAACCAGGAATCCGGCTGGATTTCATTGGGAAACATCAATTCCGGGGTTTATGATCTTCTGGAGCTTACCAATGGAACCGAAGTGGTATTGACGGATACGGAATATCCTGCCGGACAGATTTCACAAATGAGATTGATTTTGGGCGAACACAACACGCTTGAAACAGATGGACAAACGATTGATCTAACAGTTCCAAGTGGAGCCGAATCCGGACTTAAGCTGATTGTTAATGAAAATCTTATTGCGGGATTAACATATACGTTCAAACTTGACTTTGACGCTGCGAGGTCAGTTGTTAAATCCGGCGGATCGGGCAGCTACAACCTCAAACCTGTAATTAGGGTGATTACCGAGGCCACAAGCGGCGGGATAATCGGGACGATTAACCCCGCTTCAGAAAATGTAGCAGTCTACGCGATGCAAGGGATGGACACTATAGGCACCAGCTATGCAATTGAAAATGTTACCGAATTTTTAATCGGAGGGCTTGGCGAAGGTACCTATAACGTGGTATTTGATCCTGGAGAAATGTCAACACTGCAATCCATAGCAATTGAAAACGTATCGGTTGTGATTGGAATCATAACCGAAATGGATCCTGTAACACTCGAGTAATAAAGTGAGAAATAACAAAAATAAGTAAACCTATGAAATCACATTTAATTCGTACTCTGGTATTCATTTGCAGTTTTATTTTTTTCTACTCCTGCGACTTGGGTTTTCAAGAAGCAGGACAAAATCCTGAGGGCAAGTCGAGACTTATCATTCGACTAACAGATGCTCCAGGAGATTACCAGGAGGTAATTGTAGAACTTGTTGGGTTAAAAGTTCACTCCCTGGAGGAAGGGTGGATTGACATGGAACAATTTCAGAGCGGCACTTACGATCTTCTGGAATTGCAGAACGGTGTAGAGGCAATTCTTGTGGATGAGCCGTTTCCTTCGGGGGCCATAACAGAATTTCGCTTACTGTTGGGAGAAAATAATACAATCAAGGTTGATGACGAAGTATTGCCTCTCAGGACCCCGGGTGCACAACAGTCCGGATTAAAAATCAAAGTACAAGCCATAATTGAGGGTGGTGAGGAGTATTCCATCCTGCTTGATTTCGATGCTGAAAAATCTATTCACATGGCAGGCCGTTCTGGGTCATATATGCTTAGGCCGGTAATCAAGGCCATAATGCCCGATGGAACCGAGTTTTTAAATGATGATGATGATGATGATGATAATGATGATAATTAGTGAAAAAATAAAAATAACAAACCAACCTTAGACTAAGATGTATAAATTCCTAAGTAAGGCCGATAACTACCCTAAGTCATTGGTGTATTTGATGCATTCGGTAATCCATTCTGACGGAGTGGTCCATGATAAAGAAATGAATTTAATCGATAAAATTTACAATCACGAAAGTGTTCCGGATGATGTGAATAGCAGTTTTCTAAGCGATATGAAGAGACTCAATGCTGATGAAATGTATAAAAAGGGGCTGGAGGCACTAAAAAGTTGCCTACGAGAGGAGCAGTGCCGGACATTGGCCTGGATACACACCGTTATTGAAGTCGATGACAAAGTTGATGTCAAGGAAGCTCGCTTTTTACTCTATGCGATGAATTCTACAGATATTAAACTTGAAGAGATCATTGAGATCGCAAAAGATTTACCCAAACTTTCGGAATAAAATGTAGTTACTTCGATTGGGCTTGTTATGAAATTAAGTGAAAAAGGATGGTTAAGCGCTTACATTGACTACAGAAAAAATCACTTTGGGGAAAGCCAGTTGGCATCTTCCGAACACCCGGACTACGCCCTTTACAAATTGCTCCAACCTACAGGTATGTTGTATGGGTCACCGGTAAAACCCGAAAACCTCGATCCTGCGGAATTTGCTGTTCTAACAGAACACGACAAATTGAAAGTCTTACTGGCTGAAAGTTTAATTAATGCAGCTCTTCTAATCGATCTAAAAAACATTTCCAATTCCACGGATTTCAGTCACAAATTAGATATTACAGTCGAAAATATTACAAATTTTTATAACCAGATCTATCCCGAAATCGCCATAAGTAATCGGACCCTTTTTGGAGGAAGGAAAAATCCAGTGAGTGTCGCTGAAAAGATTATTGAAAGACGGATCGCCAAAATGCCTGCAAGTGATGAGGGCTTTTGGAGCCACTTCTTCTACAACACATTGGTATTTCTGGATATCTACTTTTTTGGCCAATGGATCCACACTAGCCTTGAATCATCAGTGAGTCAATTTTTCATTCAGGAAAAGG